>DASSUY010000251.1:0-10604 GCA_035706525.1 Steroidobacteraceae bacterium | reverse complement strand
GCCCGGCGGGGTGGCCGGCATCGGGGGCGGCAGGCGGAAGCCCGCCGCGGACTTGCGCAGCTGCGCCGACATGTCGGCGAGGCGGCCGATGGCGGTCGAGGTCGCGCTGGTGTTGTCCGCGGTCTGCTGGCTGATCTCGCGCAGCACCTGCATCGTGCGCGAGATGTGCGACGAGGTCGCCGCCTGCTGGCGCGCGCTCGCCGAGATGTTCTGCACGAGCTGCGCGATCTGGTTCGAGACGCCCTCGATCTCGCCGAGCGCCGCGCCCGCGTTCTCGGCGAGCAGCGCCCCGCCCACGACGTCCGTCGTCGTGCGCTCCATGGAGACGACCGCCTCGTTGGTGTCGGACTGGATCGTCCGCACCAGCACCTCGATCTGCCGCGTGGCGTGGCCGGCGCGCTCGGCGAGCCGCTGCACCTCGTCCGCGACCACGGCGAAGCCGCGGCCGGACTCGCCGGCCATCGACGCCTGGATCGAGGCGTTGAGGGCGAGGATGTTCGTCTGCTCGGCGATGTCGTTGATGAGCTCGACGATGTTGCCGATCTCCTGCGAGCTCTCGCCGAGGCGCTTGATCCGCTTGCTGGTGTCCTGGATGTTCTCGCGGATCGTGTTCATGCCGTCGATCGTGCGCCGGACCGCGTCGCCGCCCTTGTGCGCGACGTCCACGGCGTGGCGCGCGACGTCCGCGGAGCGCTCGGCGTTGCCCGAGACCTCCTCGATGGACGCCGCCATGGCGCTGACCGCGTCCGTCGCGGCCGCGACCTGCCGCGACTGCGCGACGCTCGCCTTCGCGAGGTGGCCCGCGGCGGCCTGGGTCTGGCGCGCCGCCTGGTCGAGCTGCATCGCGGTGTCGTTGATCGTGGCGACGAGCTCGCGCAGCGCCTCGATCGCGTAGTTGATCGAGTCGGCGATCGCGCCCGTGATGTCGTCGGTCACCGTCGCCTGTACCGTCAGGTCGCCGTCGGCGAGGCTCGACATCTCGTCGAGCAGGCGGAGGATCGCGTCCTGGTTGCGCCGGTTACGCTCGGACTCGAGGCTCGCGACGCGCCGGATGCCGGCCTGCGAGGCCCAGCCCCAGGTCGCGAGCGCGAAGCAGAGGACGGCGACCGCGAGCGCGACCAGCGCCGGGAAGGAGCCGGCGGTCCCGCCCGCCCCCGCCGCGGACTCCGCCTCGAGCTTCTTCGCGATCCGGTCGGCGGACGTGCCGAGGTCCGCGGCCGCGCGCTGGGCGGCCGCGAGCTGGCCGGCCCGCTCGAGCGTGCCCTGCAGCTGCTGCTCGTAGGCGGCGAAGGTCTCGCGCACCTCGCCGAGGCGCTTCGCGGCCTCGCCCTCGATCGCCGGGACACCGGCGGTCTTGTCGAGCCCGGCGAGGCCCGCGAGGAACTGGGACAGGAGCGCCGTGCTCTCCGTGATGCGCTGGGTCACCTCCGCGGAATTCACGCCCTGCTCGAGCTGCTGCAGGTCGTCGCTCGTGCGCTGCGCCACGGTCTCGAAGCGGGGCAGCACGCGCATCGCGGACAGCCCGCCCGGCGCGGAGACGGCATTGCCGGTCGCGGCCAGCACGCGGCCGAGCGTCGCGCGCGACTCGCTGGCGGACGAGGCGAGCTCGTTCGAGACCTGGCGCGCGGCGAGGACCTGCTGCGAGGCGTCGAGGACGGCGTTCCAGCCGGCCTCGTCGCCGAGGCGCTTCGCGCTCTCGGAGGACAGGGCCGCGAACGGGGAGCGGCCCTTCTCGATCTCGGCGAGCACGCGCTCGAGGCTCGCGCGCGAGGCCGCGAGCCGGTCGAAGGCGGCGGCGTCGCCGCGGCTGGCGGCCGAGGCCTGCGCCGGCATGGCCCCGGCGAGCGCGGTGAGCTCGGACAGGTGCTCGCGAAACCCGCGGTCCGAGGTCTGCGCGCGCCCGGCGAGGAAGACGAGCACGGCGGCGACGAGCGCGGCCAGGAGCCCGCCCACCAGGAAGACCGGCATCCACCTCGAAACCGCAAACCGATCAGTCGTATTGACCATGTTCCGGGACCGCCCCCTTCCGCCTCAGCCCGAGCCCTGCAGGAACGCGGGGCTTTCCACCAGCGTCCGGAGGCTCAATACCGGCCAGGCTTCGCTCCCGCGCCGGAAAGACCCGGCGAGGTAGTGTTCGCAGCGGATTATCGTCGGCGCCGCTTCCGCCGTGAACTCGCGCTCCGCGAAGCGACGGAACCCGAGCACCTCGTCCACCACGAGCCCGGCCGGGATCTCGCGGTGGTTCACGACGATCACGCGCGTGTTGCGCCCGACCGTCAGCTCCCCGCTGCCGAGGTACTGCTTCAGGTCGATCACCGGCAGGAGCTGCCCGCGCACGTTCGCGAGCCCGAGGATCCAGGGGCGCGCGCCCGGCACCCGCGTGACCGGCGCCGGCAGCCCCATGACCTCACGCGCCTCGTCGCGCTCGACGAGGAAGGTCTCCCCGCCCATGCGGAACGCGACGCCGATCCACTCCTGCGCCGCCGCGCCCTCGCGCGCGCCGGCCGCGACGTCGCGCGCGCGCGCTTCCAGTGCCAGCAACAGCTCGAATGGCCGGTCGCGCAGGGCCCGCAGGGTCGGCTCAGCCTGCATCCGGTCAGCCCGTGAGGAGCGCAGCCTGCGCTTTCTCCACGAGTTGCGCCGGCGTCACCGGCTTCACGAGGTAGTCGACCGCGCCCTGGCGCATGCCCCAGATGCGGTCGGTCTCCTGGCTCTTGCTCGAGACCATGATGACCGGGATCTTGCGGGTCGCCGGGTCGTTCGCGAGCGTGCGCGTCGCGCGGAAGCCGTCGACCCCCGGCATGACGATGTCCATGAGGATCAGGTCGGGCCGGATCTCGCGGGCCTTGCGGATGCCCTCGGCGCCGTCGGCGGCGCCCTCGGTCTCGAAGCCGTGGTTCTCCAGCATGCGACGCATCTGGAAGACCTCGGTCGGCGAATCGTCCACGATCAGGATGAGGGCCATGGCTATCCTCCCGTCATTCGCGGCTGACGTGCCGCTCGATCGCGGACAGCAGCTCGTCCCGCGTGAAGGGCTTCGTCAGGTAGTGTTCGGAGCCGACGATGCGGCCGCGCGCACGGTCGAACAGACCGTCCTTGGACGACAGCATGATCACCGGGATCGTGCGGAACACCTTGTTGTGCTTGATGAGCGAGCAGGTCTGGTAGCCGTCGAGGCGCGGCATCATGATGTCCACGAACACGATGTCGGGCTGGTGGTCGGCGATCTTGGACAGGGCATCGAAGCCGTCCACCGCCGTGAAAACCTCGCAGCCTTCCTTGGCCAGCAGCGTCTCCGCCGTGCGGCGGATCGTCTTGCTGTCGTCGATGACGAGCACCTTCAAACCGCTCAGGCGGTGCCCGTCATTAACGGCCGCTGCACTGTCCATCGGTTCCTCCGGGGGCGACCACCTTTTAACATATCGGTCCACCCCCTGCCACGCCGGACGGCCGGCCGCGGGGCGGTCGGGACCAGCGACAGGTGTACTATGACAAGCCCCCCCGACGTGCAGTATCCGCGTCACATTCCCGCCAATCGGCCGGAGACCCCCTGATGCCCTCCCGCCCGAGCCTCGCCGTGCTGATGGACCCGCTCGAGACCATCAAGCCGGCGAAGGACTCGACCGTCGCGATGCTGAAGGCCGCGGCCGAGCGCGGCTGCGAGGTGCTGGTCTTCGGCCTCGGCGACCTGTGGTCGCGCGACGGCCGCGCGTTCGCGCGCCTCCTGCCGCTCGCCGTCACCGACGACCCCGTGCGCTGGTACCGGACGGGCGAGCCGTCCGTGCGCGAGCTCGGGTCGGTGGACGCGATCCTCATGCGCAAGGACCCGCCCTTCGACATGGAGTACATCTGCGCGACCTACCTGCTCGAGCGCGCGGAGCAGGCGGGCACGCTCGTCGTGAACCGGCCGCAGGGCCTGCGCGACATGAACGAGAAGGTCTACACGGCCTGGTTCCCGGACTGCTGCCCGCCGACGCTGATCTCGCGCGACATGGGCGCCATGGAGGCCTTCCTCGCCGAGCAGGGCCAGGCCGTGTTCAAGCCGCTGGACGGCATGGGCGGGCGATCGATCTTCGTCGTCGAGCGGGGCGACCGCAACGCGCGGGTCGTGCTCGAGACGCTCACGGACTACGGCCGGCGCTACGCACTCGCGCAGCGCTACCTGCCCGAGATCGCGACGGGCGGCGACGCCCGGATCCTCCTCGTGGACGGCGAGCCGGTCCCGCATGCGCTGGTGCGCAAGCCGGCGGCGGGCGACCACCGCGGCAACCAGGCCGCGGGCGCGACCGCCGAGAGCCGCGCGCTGACCGAGCGCGACCGCTGGCTCGCTTCGCGCATCGGCCCGGCGCTGCGCGAGCGCGGCATGCTGTTCGCGGGGCTCGACGTGATCGGGGGCTTCGTCACCGAGATCAACGTGACGAGCCCGACCGGCATCCGCGAGATCCAGAAGAAGCACGGCCACGATGTCGGCGGGATGCTGATCGACGCGGTCCTCGGGCGGCTCGGCGGCCGCTGAGGTGCCCGTGAAGGCATTGCCACAAGGGCCCGGCTCCGGCGACCGCCTGACGGTCACCCTGTTCCTCGCGGGCCTCCTGCACCTCATCCTGATCCTCGGCGTCAGCTTCTCGCCGCCGCCCGGGGGCTCGGGCGAAGTGCCGACGCTCGAGGTGCTGCTCGTCAACAACCCGCTGCCCGACGCGAGCACGAATCCCGACGCCAACTACCTCGCCGAGCGCACGCAGAAAGGCAGCGGCAACTCGCCGGACGACCGGACGCGCCAGCCGTCGGCCGGCACCGGGCCGCAATCGATGCAGGGCGCCCCCGACGGCGGCGCGGAGCTGCCGGTGCCCGACGGCAGGCCCGGCGGCGACGGCCAGTTGCTCACGGGGCGCGGCGGCAAGACGCGCTTCGTCGCCGAGCGCGCCCCGGCCGACGCGGCGCGCCCGCTGCTGCCGCGGGAGTTGATCGCCGGCAGCAACGCGCCGTTCGCCGGCACGGACCCGGACGCCGAGCTGGAGCTGAAGGGCGCGCCCCGCCGCGAGCTCGTCGTCACGCCCAGCACGCAGACCTCGGACGTCGCCGTTTACCTGGACGCCTGGAAGCGGCGCATCGAGGAAGTCGGGACGGTGAACTTCCCGAACGCCGCCCGGCGCAGCAAGCTGTCCGGCAACCCGGTGATCGAGGTGGTCCTCGCCTCCAGCGGGGGCCTCGTGCGGGCGGACGTGCGCCGCTCCAGCGGCTACGGCGAGCTGGATGCCGCCGCGATGGACATATTGAAGCTGGCCGCGCCCTTCGACGCCTTCCCCAAAGAGCTCGCGGCCCGCCACGACGTGCTCCGCTTCGCCTACGAGTGGCAGTTCGTCGGCGGCCGCCTCGCCGGGTCGTCGGTCATGGCGCCGGCGTCGCAGTAGGAAAAGGGGACGTTCACCTTTTGTTAAAGGGGACAGTCACCTTTAGCGGCGGTCCGTAGAACCGCGCAAGCCTCGATCCAGCTAAAGGTGGCTGTCCCCTTTAACAAAAGGTGAACGTCCCCTTTTCTCCTCCGTCCCCTTTTCGCCTGTCTCCCGTCTTTACCCCCGCCCGGTCGAGGGGGATACTGACCCCATGGGCGGCGGGTCCTACCTCAACAACCAGCTCCTGGTCGCGATGCCGACGCTCGCCGACCCGAACTTCTCGCACAGCGTGACGCTCGTCTGCGAGCACAACGAGCGCGGCGCGCTCGGCCTCGTGATCAACCGCCCGCTCGAGATGCGCATGGCCGAAGTCCTCGACCAGCTCTCGCTCGAGACCGACGACGCGCAGCTTCGCGACATGCCCGTCCTCGCGGGCGGGCCGGTCCAGCGGGACCGCGGTTTCGTGCTCCACCGTCCCGGCCCGCAGCAGTGGGAGTCGACGATGCGCGTCTCGGACACGCTGCACGTCACGACGTCCCGCGACATCCTCGCGGCCATGGCCCGCGGCGAGGGACCGAAGCATGCCGCCATGGCCCTCGGCTACGCGGGCTGGGAGGCGGGTCAGCTCGACGAGGAGCTGCTGCAGAACGCCTGGCTCACGGTGCCCTGCGACGACTCCCTGATCTTCGAACTGCCGTACGAGCAGCGCTGGCACGCCGCCGCGCGGCTGCTCGGCATCGAACTTTCCCGGATCAGCAGCCAGGCGGGGCGTGCCTGAGGGCAGGGAGCCCCCGCACCCCTCGCGCATGAGCGCGCCTTCGACGTCCGCGAGGACGGTGCTCTCCTTCGACTACGGGCTGCGGCGCATCGGCGTCGCCGTCGGCAACACGCTGACCGGCACGGCCGAGGCGCTCGAGACGGTTCCGGCGGCCGCGGGCACGCCGGACTGGGTCGCGATCGACCGGGTGGTCGCCGCCTGGCGCCCGGCGGCGATCGTGGCCGGCGTTCCATATAATATGGCCGGCCGCGAAGCCGCCGGCCTCACGACGGCAGCCCTGCGGTTCGCCGACGAGCTCGTCGCGCGCTACGGCATCGAGGTCTACCGGGTGGATGAAAGGCTGACGTCGCGCGAGGCGGAGGACTCCCTACGCGAGCGCCGTCGCAGCGGCGCGAAGGCGAAGCGGGTCCGCCGCGGCGACGTGGACCGCGAGGCGGCGCGCATCCTCCTGCTGCAATGGCTCCGCGCCCTGCCGGCGCAGCCCGACCCATGAGTCCCCTGCCCGCGCAGGTCGACGCGGCCGGCCGGCTGCGCCACCTCGTCACGCTCGAGGGCCTGCCCCGCCCGCTGCTCGAGTCGCTGCTCGACCGCGCCGCGGCCTTCGCGCGGAGCCCGGCCCGGACCGAGGCGCTCCGCGGCCGGACCGTCGCGAACCTGTTCGGCGAGCCCTCGACGCGCACGCGCGCCTCCTTCGAACTCGCGGCGCTGCGCCAGGGCGCGGACGTCGTGAACCTCGAGATCACGCTCTCCTCGCGCGCGAAGGGCGAGACGCTCCTCGACACGGTCTACACGCTGCTCGCCATGCGCGTCGACACCTTCGTCATCCGCGACGGCGAGGCGGGCGTGCAGGCCGCCGTCGCCGCCGCCGTCGACGCCGAGGCCGCGGTCGTTTCCGCGGGCGAGGCGCACGTCTCGCACCCGACGCAGGGCCTGCTCGACGCGCTCACGATCCGCGAGGCGAAAGGCGACCTCAGGCGCGTCACGGTCGCGATCGTCGGCGACGTCGCCCGCTCGCGCGTCGCCCGCTCGGCCCACCGGGCGCTCACGACGCTCGGCGCCCGCGAAGTCCGGATCGTGGCGCCGGCCGCGATGATGCCCGGGCCCGGCGAATTCGAGGGCGCGCGACGCTTCGGGTCGGTCGACGAGGGCATCGCCGGCGCCGACGCGGTCATGATGCTCCGCATCCAGCACGAGCGCGCGGGCGGCGGCCCGGTCGACCTCGCCGCCTACCACCGCGAGTTCGGGCTGACGGCCGCGCGCCTCGCGCGCGCGGCGCCCGGCGCGATCGTGATGCATCCGGGCCCGATGAACCGCGGCGTCGAGATCGACTCCGACGTCGCCGACGGCCCGCAATCCGTGATCCGCCGGCAGGTCGCGAACGGCGTCGCCGTCCGCATGGCGGTGCTCGAGGCGCTCGCCGCCGCGCGCGGGGCGCCGTGAGCGCGGTCCGTCCGCACCGCGGGACGATCTTCCTCGAGGACGCCGCCGTGCTCGACCACCGCGCCTTCGAGGGCGCGCAGTACATCCTCCGGCTCGCGGCGCCTCGCTGTGCCGCCGCGGCGACGCCCGGGAGCTTCGTGCACCTGACCTGCGGGCCCGGCCTGCCGATGCGCCGGCCGCTCTCGATCATGCGCGCCGACCGGAAGGAGGGCTGGATCGAGCTTCTCTACAAGGTGGTCGGGCACGGGCTCGCCGAGCTCGCGCTGCGTCGGCCGGGTGAGACGCTCTCCTGCCTCGGGCCGATCGGCCGCGGGTTCACGCCGAGCCGCGAGCGGCCGCGCCCGCTCCTCGTCGGCGGCGGCGTCGGCATCCCGCCGATGGTCTTCCTCGCCGAGCGCTGCGCCGCCGAGCGCACCTGGAGCCCGGTCGTCTTCATGGGCTCGGAGCTCCCCTTCCCCTTCGAACTCGCGGAATCGCGGCTGCCCGTCGCGGGACTGCCGGGCGGGACGACCGCGGCCATGCCGCTGCTCGAGAACCTCGGCGTGCCCTCGCGCCTCGCGAGCCTCTCGGGATTCCCGGGCTGCCACCGCGGCTACGTCACCGAACTCGCCGACACCTGGCTCGCCGCGCTGGACGCGAAGGCGCGCGGCGAGGTGGAGATCTTCAGCTGCGGCCCCCACGGCATGCTCGTCGCGGTCGCCGCGCTCGCGCGCCGGCACGGCGTGCCCTGCCAGGTGTCGCTCGAGGAGAACATGGCCTGCGGCGTCGGCGGCTGCGCGGGATGCACGGTGCTCGTGCAGACGCCCGAGGGGCCTGCCATGAAACGGGTCTGCGTCGACGGGCCGGTGTTCGACGCGGCGAGCGTGTTCGCCGCGTAGGGAGATTCGCCTGTCGCAACTCAGCCGAAGTTGATGCGCGCCTCGAGGTTCGTGCGCGAGTCCGCGTTGTTGAGGGCCTCTTCCATGTCGATCTTGCCCTCGCGGTAGAGCTGCAGGAGCGCCATGTCGTAGTTCTGGATGCCGCGCTCGTTCGACGAGAACATGGCTTCCTTGACCCCGATGACGTCGCCCTTCTTGATCAGGTCCTGGATGTGGGGCGTGTTGAGCATGACCTCGACGGCCGCGACGCGCTTGTTGTTGCGCCCGCGCACGAGGCGCTGCGAGACGATCGCGCGCAGGTACTGCGACAGGTCCAGGAAGATCTGCGCGTGCTGGTCGCGCGGGAACAGGTTGATGATGCGGTCGAGCGTCTCCGCCGTGTTGTTGGCGTGCAGCGTCGCGATCGCGAGGTGGCCGGTGCCGGCCAGCGTGATCGCCGCCTCCATCGTCTCGCGGTCGCGGATCTCGCCGATCAGGATCACGTCCGGCGCCGCGCGCATGGCGGCCCGCAGCGCCCGGCCGAACGAGCGCGTGTCGAGGCCGACCTCGCGCTGGTTGACGATGGCCTTGCGGTTCTGGTGCAGGAACTCGACCGGGTCCTCAATCGTCAGGATGTGGTCGGAGCAGTTCTCGTTGCGGTGGTTGATCATGGCGGCGAGCGTCGTCGACTTGCCGGAGCCCGTCGCGCCGACCATCAGCACGAGCCCGCGCTTCAGCATCGCGAGGTCGGCGAGCTGCGGCGGGAGCCCGAGGTCCTCGAGCCGCGGCGTGTCCACGCTGATGTAGCGCAGCACGATCGCCGGATAGCCGCGCTGGTAGAACACGGCGGCGCGGAAGCGGCCCACGCCGGGCTCGGAGATCGCGAAGTCGATCTCGAGCTCGTTCTGGAAGTGCTCGAGCTGCTCGGCGCTCATGAGGCCGTAGGCGATGTCGCGCACGGTCTCGGCGTTCAGGACCTGCTTGTTGATCGGGTAGATCAGGCCCTCGATCTTGATCTTGACCGGCGAGTTCGACGTGAAGAAGAGGTCGGACGCCTTCTTCTCCGCCATCAGCTTGAGCAGCGGCTTGATGCTGAAGCGGCCGTCCGGAGCCTCGGGCTCCACGGGCTCGGACTCGCCCGCCGGCCTAGTAGACTTTGCCGTCGTTGGACTCATCGACGATCCTCAGCGTGCTGGACGCCTCCGCCTGCAGCCGGTCCTCGCGCTTGCTCTCGAGCTTGATGCGCAGCCGCAGCTCGTTCTTGGAGTCGGCGTTGCGCAGGCCCTCCTCGTAGGAGATGACGCCGGCCTCGTACAGGTCGAACAGCGCCTGGTCGAAGGTCTTCATGCCGAGGCGGTTCGAGCGCGCCATCACTTCCTTGATCTTCGACACCTCGCCGCGGAAGATCAGGTCCGCGACCAGCGGCGTGCCGATCAGGATCTCCATGGCGGCGATGCGCCCCTCGGTCTTCTCGCGCGGCACGAGGCGCTGCGAGATCATCGAGCGGATGTTCAGCGACAGGTCCATGAGGAGCTGCTCGCGCTTCTCCTCCGGGAAGAAGTTGATGATGCGGTCGAGCGCCTGGTTCGAGCTGTTGGCGTGCAGCGTCGCGAGCACGAGGTGGCCGGTCTCGGCGAACTGGATGCCGTACTCCATCGTGTCGCGGTCGCGGATCTCGCCGATCATGATGACGTCGGGCGCCTGGCGCAGCGTGTTCTTGAGCGCCGTGTGCCAGCTCTCCGTGTCCACGCCGACCTCGCGGTGCGTCACGACGCAGCCGCGGTGCGTGTGGACGTACTCGACCGGGTCCTCGATCGTGACGATGTGGCCGCGCGTCTTCTCGTTGCGGTAGCCGACCATCGCGGCGAGCGTCGTGCTCTTGCCGGAGCCGGTCGCGCCGACCACGATCACGAGGCCGCGCTTGGACATCACGATGTCCTTCAGGATCGGCGGGAGCTCGAGCTCCTCGATCGTCGGGATCGTGGAGTTGATCTGGCGGATCACGCAGCCGGTCAGCCCCTGCTGCACGAAGGCGCTGACGCGGAAGCGGCCGATGCCCGGGGGCGCGATCGCGAAGTTCGCCTCCTTGCTGGCGTCGAACTCGCGCGTCTGGCGGTCGTTCATGATCGAGCGGAC
>DASSUY010000250.1:0-2789 GCA_035706525.1 Steroidobacteraceae bacterium | reverse complement strand
AGGCGGCAGGACATCCTCGAGGAGATGGTCGCACTCCGGCGCGAGTTCGACCCCGACCTCGTGCTCTGCCCCTCGCGTTTCGACGTCCACCAGGACCATCAGGTCATACACGACGAGGCGCGCCGCGCGTTCAAGGACCGCACGCTGCTCGGCTATGAGCTGCCCTGGAACTGCATCGACTTCTCGACCGCGCTGCTGGTGACGCTCAGCGAGGACGCGCTCCGCAACAAGCAGGCCGCATTCGCCTGCTACAGGAGCCAGGCTTTCAGGCCGTACGGGGACGGCAGCGCGATCGAGCAGCTGGCGCGCCTCAGGGGCGGCCAGGCGGGCGCCCGTTACGCGGAAGCGTACGAAGTGATCCGGTGGGTATGGAAGACGGGCTGAGGCCCGTGCCGGTCCTCCTGATCGGCGGGCCGGGTCGCAGCGGGACCAATATCCTGAAGGACGTCCTGCGGGCGCACCCCGCGGTGCACGCGCTTCCGTTCGAGACGCGGTTCCCCATCGATCCCGACGGGCTCGTCCCGGCGCTGCGGAGCCTGCGCGGCAACTGGACGCCGTTCACCGCCGAACGCACCCTCGAGCGGCTCGAGGCGCTGCTGCGCCGCGTGGCGCGGCGTAGCCTTCCGGACCGGCTGGCGAAGCTTGCGGGCCTCGCGCGACCGTACCGGGACTGGGAACTCGCGACGGTTTTTCCGCGGTTTGACGAGCACGTCGCTACGCTCCTGTCGCGGCTGCGGCTGGTCGCGTTCGAAGGCCGCTGGGCCGGGGCCTCCGCGGCATCGGGCCGCCGACGCATGGTGGGATGCCCGGACCTCGACGGCGCGGCGACGGCCGCCTGCCGCGAGTTCCTGTCGGCGCTCTACGCCGGCGCGCTGGCGGTCGCCGGGCGGACGCATTACGTCGACGACAACACATTCAACATTCTTTTCGCGGAGGAGCTGCTGGAACTGCTGCCGGGCGCAACCCTCGTCCACATGGTGCGTGACCCGCGCGACGTCATCGCTTCCTACCTGAAGCAGCGCTGGTCGCCACGCGAGCCGGAAGCCGCGGCCGCCTACTACCGGGCGGTCATCGACAGCTGGCGGCGCATCCGCAGCCGGCTGGCGCCCGGCCGGTACATCGAGGTCCGCCTCGAGGACCTCTGCCGCGCGCCGCTCCCGGAACTCGGCCGGATCTGCGCGCTCGCATCCCTCCCGTTCGACGAGCGCATGCTCAGCGTGGCGCTGGACCGGCCGAATTCCGGCCGCTGGGCGCGCGAATTCGACGCGGCGACGGCCGGGCGCCTGACGGCGCAGTTCGCGGACGTCATCGCGGAATACGGCTACGCGGCCGGCAAGCCGGCAGGGGCGTGCTGACTTGAACTGGCGCATGAAGGCGCGGATCCAGAATGCCGTCGCGAGGCTCCCGGAGTCCGTGTCCTACCCGGCCTACTACTGGATCCAGCGCCGGTTCGGCGGATTGCGACGCGTCGACCCGCTCAAGGGCTTCCGGAAGTTCCTGAATGCCGCGGAGCGCCTCGAGCGCGTGGGCGCCTCGCCGGTCGGCGCGGAGTTCCTCGAGGTCGGTACAGGGCGGCAGGTCAATACGCCGCTCGCCGCCTGGCTCTGCGGCGCCCGCGGCATCACGACCGTGGACCTCAATCCCTACCTGAAGGAAGAACTCGTGCGGGACTGCGTCGCGAGCATCGCGCGGCGGGCGGAGGAGGTGCGCGGGCTGCTCGGGAAGCGGCTGCACCCGGGTCGCCTCGAAGCCCTCCTTGACCTCGCCGGGCGACCCTGGCGCTTCGGGGAGCTGCTGGAGCTATGCGCGATCCGCTACCGCGCGCCTGCCGACGCGGGGCGGCTCGACATTCCCGACGGCAGCCATGACTTTCACGTGTCGTTCAACGTCTTCGAGCACGTGAGCCCCGCAGCGCTCGGCGCGATCCTCCGGGAGGGCAACCGCGTGCTCCGCGAGAGCGGGCTGTTCGTGCACCGGGTCGACTACAGCGACCACTTCTCGCACAAGGACCCGTCGATCTCGCCGGTCAATTTCCTGCAGTACAGCGCGGAGGAGTGGCAGCGCATCGCCGGGAACCGGTTCATGTACATGAACCGGCTGCGGGTCGACGACTTCATGGAACTGTTCCGGGAGGCGGGCCACGATATAGTGCTCGTCGACTCCGACGTGAGCGCCTCCGTCGAGGCGCTTCTTGATCGCGGCGATCTCGTGCTGGACGCCGGGTTCCGGCAAAAGTCGCGCCAAGTGCTGGCGACGACGGGATCCTGGTTCGTCACGCGGCGGGGCAGGGCGCAGTGGCAATCGGGCGGAGGGATGTCGTGATGCTCGCCAAGGCCGGAAAGAGGGCACTCGCTTCGATCATGGACAACACGCTGGGCGCAGCCCCGGTGCAGCGGCTGCTCGGCGCGACGTTCGGCAATGCGCATCGCGGCATGCTGCTCCCGGCTATCCGCTACCGCGCGCGATTCATGGTGCTGCCCGGCGAGACCGCCGTGCTCGTCGGCGTCTTCAGCCCGACGACGGTGCGAAGGTTCCTCGACGCCGTGGGTGCCGCCGGGCAGGTCGTCGTCGTGGAGGCCAACGCAGCCAACATCGCGCGCATCCGCGGCGAGCTCGGACCGAGGAGGAACCTGGCGTGCGTCAACAAGGCGGTGTGGAAGGAGAAAGGCACGATCACTTTCCTCGCATCCAACGTCGCGAGCACCCAGGGCTACAACCGCATCAAGACCGACGAGATCGCCGAGTATCCGTACCACATGGAGCGGTCGGTCTCGGAAATCGAAGTCGAG
>DASSUY010000249.1:0-4530 GCA_035706525.1 Steroidobacteraceae bacterium | reverse complement strand
AGACGTCCAGGTCACCGCGCAGACGGACTGGACGTGCCGCTTCCTCGCCGCGGGCCTGGGCCCTGCGCGCGAGCACTGGTATCGATTCGTCGACGAGGCCGGGAACACGAGCCGCATCGGGCGCACGCTCACCGCGCCGGCCGCCGACGACGACCGGCCCGTGCGCTTCGCGTTCGTGAGCTGCCAGGACGTCACGAACGGCGCCTGCAACGCTTACCGCCGCATGATCTTCGAGGACGTGCGCCGCCCGCGCTCGGAGCAGCTGAGCTTCGTCCTGCACCTCGGCGACTTCTTCTACGAGGTGGTCTGGTATCCGGAGGACTCTCCCGGCGGCGTGCATCGCGGCCGCCGACTGCGCGACGTCGTGCGGTATCCGCGCGGCGAGAAGATGCGCGACTTCCATCTGCCGGTCGACCTCGAGGACTATCGCACCGCGTATCGCGGCTACCTCACGGATCCCGATCTGCAGGACGCGCGCGCGCGCTGGCCGTTCGTGCCGGTGTGGGACAACCACGAGTTCTCCTGGAACGGCTACCAGAGCCAGCAGTTCTTCGGCCGCGCGCGTCCGGCGCAGCGCGTCAAGATCGCCGCGAGCCAGGCCTGGTACGAGTACCAGCCGGCGCGGGTCGCGAAGCCCGGCGCGGGCGATGCGTTCGAGGCGCCCGCCGTCTCCGACGCACCGCTGACGACGCTCGATGCCCGCGGCGTCAGCCCCGAGCCGAACAACCTCGCGGCCATCCACGCGCTCCGCATCTACCGCGCGTTCCGCTTCGGGAGGAACGTCGACGTGATCCTCACGGACAATCGCTCGTTCCTGGGACCGCCCGCGGACGGCAGCGGGTTGCCGGCGGTCGACTTCCTCCCCGAGGAGTGGAACGAGATCCTCGACCAGGGGCGCGAGTACGACGGCGGACATCCGCCGGAGACGATCCTCGCCGGCGGCGTCGACGTGCCGAACGCGCAGGCCGACCGGCCGCCGCAGGCGTACCTCGGTCTCCAGCAGATGGCGTGGTTCAAGGAGCGCCTGCGCGCGGCGAAGGCGCCGTGGAAGATCTGGGGCCACTCGTTCGGAACCCTGACCTGGCGCACGGACCCGCAGAACCTGCCGCAGGGTCTCGGGCGTGCCTGGCCCGGCGCCGGATACGGCGTCCTCAGCGGCGGCCACGCGGTCGAGAACGGCGAGATCTTCCGCATGGTGCGCGACGAGGGCATCACCGGTTTCGCCATCGTCGCCGGCGACAAGCACTCGTTCTGGGCGGGCTATCCGAGCGAGACCCTGCCGCCGCGGCCGTTCGAGCCCGTGGGCGTCGAGTTCGTCACGGGCTCGATCTCGCAGCAGGGCCTGGCCGAGGTCCAGGAGCTGACGCTCCCCCGCGACCATCCCCTGCGCGCGCTCTACCTCCACGACCGTCCGGACGGCTCGATGCAGTGCGCGCTCAACATGACGATCCTGCACGGCGTGCGCTCGTCGCTGACGTTGCAGGAGACCGGCGACCCCGCGCGGGCGCGGGCGGCGCACAACCCCGACGTGTCGCCGCACCTGAGGTTCGCCGATCTCGGCGGGCACGGCTACGCGACGGTGCGCGCTTCGCCCGAGGAGCTCGAGACGGAGTTCGTCTGCATCCCGCGGCCGCTCGAGCGCAGCGCCACCGAGGACGGCGGCCCGCTCGTCTACCGCGCCGTCCACCGCGTGCGCCTCTGGCGCGCGGGCGAACGGCCGGAGCTGCGCCAGGACATCGTCGAGGGCGACGCGGGCCTCGCGGTGTAGCTTCGACCGCGGTCGCCGGCCGGCGGCCGCGCCTGCTGGGCGGTGGGAATGCCCGGGGCGTCGCGGAGCCGCGAGGCCCGCGAGCGGAACGCCGGCCGCAGCCCGCATCCGAGCGCACCTGTGCATCGAATCCGATCGTCCCCCCACTCCCCTGCAGGAGACTCTCCGTGAACGGATCCGTGATCGAGGAACAGAGGACCGCTTCGAGCGGCATCGGCGCCGCCGCGCTGCTCGCGCTGATCTCGGGCGGGTGCGCCTCGCCGCGTCCGAGCGAGGCCCTCGAGGCCAGCGTCGGCGTCTCCGGCTGCCCCGTGATGGCCGGCGAGGCCCCGGCCGAGGCGAGCTATCGCGACACGCCGACGGGCGCGATGACGAACGACGACTGGTGGCCGAATCGGCTCGACCTCGGCCTCCTCCACCAGAACCCGCCCGCCGGGAACCCGATGGGCGCGGACTTCGACTACGCGCAGGAGTTCGCGAAGCTCGATCTCGATGCCTTGAAGAAGGACATCGCGACGATGCTGACCACCTCGCAGGACTGGTGGCCGGCCGACTGGGGCAACTACGGGCCGCTCTTCATCCGCCTCGCGTGGCACAGCGCGGGCACGTACCGCGTGTCCGACGGACGCGGCGGCTCGGCCGACGGCACGATCCGGTTCGCTCCGCTGAACAGCTGGCCCGACAACGCGAACCTCGACAAGGCGCGCCGTCTGCTGTGGCCGATCAAGCAGAAGTACGGAGCGAAGATCTCGTGGGCCGACCTGATGATCCTCACCGGCAACGTCGCGCTCGAGACGATGGGCTTCCAGACGTTCGGGTTTGCTGGCGGACGCGAGGACGTGTGGGAGCCGCAGGAGGACGTCTTCTGGGGTCCGGAGGGCGAGTGGCTCGCCGACGAGCGCTTCACGGCCGAGCGCGACCTCGCCAACCCGCTCGCGGCCTCGCAGATGGGCCTGATCTACGTCAACCCGGAGGGCCCGAACGGCGTGCCCGATCCGATGGCGGCGGCGCGCGACATCCGGATCACCTTCGGCCGCATGGCGATGAACGACGAGGAGACGGTCGCGCTGATCGCCGGCGGCCACACCCTGGGCAAGACGCACGGCGCGGCCGATCCGAGGAAGTACGTCGCGGTCGAGCCCGAGGGCGCTCCGCTGGAGCAGCAGGGCCTCGGCTGGCGCAACTCGTACGAGTCCGGCAGCGGCGCGCACACGATCACGAGCGGCCTCGAGGGCGCGTGGACGTCGACCCCGGTCGAGTGGTCGCAGGAGTACTTCGGCAACCTGTTCCGCTACGACTGGGAGCTGACGAGGAGCCCCGCCGGCGCGCGGCAATGGAAGCCGAAGGGGGACGCGGGCCGCACCGTGCCCGACGCGCACGATCCGTCGAAGCGCCACCAGCCGATGATGCTGACCACGGACCTCGCGCTGATCACCGACCCCGCGTACCGCAAGATCTCCGAGCGTTTCCACCAGCACCCGGAGCAGTTCAACGACGCGTTCGCGCGCGCCTGGTACAAGCTGACGCACCGCGACATGGGGCCGCGCGCGCGCCTGCTCGGCCCGCTCGTGCCGGACCCGCAGCCGTGGCAGGACCCCGTGCCGGCGGTCGAGCATCCGCTCGTCGACGCACAGGACGTCGCCGCGCTGAAGGAGAAGGTGCTCGCCTCCGGCCTCTCCGTGTCGCAGCTCGTCTCGACCGCGTGGGCGTCCGCGGCCACCTACCGTGGCTCGGACATGCGGGGAGGCGCCAACGGCGCGCGCGTGCGTCTCGCGCCGCAGCGGGACTGGACGGTGAACGAGCCGGCCGAGCTGGCGAAGGCGCTGAAGGTCCTCGATGGCATCCGCAGCGACTTCGACGCCGCGCAGCGCGGCGGCAAGAGGATCTCGTTCGCGGACATGATCGTGCTGGCGGGCTGCGCCGGCGTCGAGGAAGCCGCGAGACGCGCCGGCCACGACGTGGAGGTGCCGTTCGCGCCCGGACGCACCGACGCGACGCAGGTGATGACCGACGTCGAGTCGTTCGCCGTGCTCGAGCCGAAGCACGACGGCTTCCGCAACTACCTCCCGCCCGGGAACACGCGTCCCGCGCCCGAGCTCCTGGTCGATCGCGCCCAGCAGCTCACGCTGAGCGCGCCCGAGATGACCGTCCTGGTCGGCGGCCTGCGCGTCCTCGGCGCGAACTTCGCCGACTCGAAGCAGGGCGTGCTCACGCAGCGCCCCGAGACGCTGACCAACGACTTCTTCGTCAACCTGCTCGACAACGGGACGACGTGGAGGAAGGTCGGCGAGGCGTACGCCGGCCGCGACCGCGAGAGCGGGCAGGAGAGGTGGACGGCGAGTGCCGTCGACCTCGTCTTCGGCTCGAACTCGCAGCTCCGGGCGATCGCGGAGGTCTACGCCTCCGCGGACGGCGGCGACAGGTTCGTGCGCGACTTCGTGGCGGCCTGGGCGAAGGTGATGAACCTCGACCGCTTCGATCTCGTCGCCGGGACCTGATCTCTACGGCCCGGTCGCTCGTCAGCCGAGCGAGAATCGCACTGGCCGGTAGAAGATCACGCGTCCGGCGACGCCGGACGCCACCCGCAACCCTTCTGGAAGCCGTCGGCTCGGCAACCTCGCTGCAGGATCGAACGCGCCTCCTTGGGTTGCGGGCGGCAGCCCGCGCCAGGAGGACGGCGAGCCGGGCGATGACGCCGAGCGGCTCGAAGGCGACCGCGCAGGTCCGGGCTTTCCTGCCCGCGAGCCGCGTGACGCTGGTCG
>DASSUY010000248.1:0-10941 GCA_035706525.1 Steroidobacteraceae bacterium | reverse complement strand
CGGTCGAGGCCGTAGCGCGCGAACACTTCCGGCGAGGCGAGGTGCGCGTCGAGGGCTGCGAGCTCCTCCGGTGTCGCTGCGACGAGGTCGATTTCCGCCGAGAACGGCTGGTTGAGCGCGGAGTTGAGGCGGATCTCGCCGAGGCCGAGGCCGAAGGCAGCCGCGGGCATCAGCAAGATCGCCGATATGAGGACGCGCAATTTACCGCTCATCGTGACTCCCCAAGGCCGCGGCACACGATGGCCGCGCGCTTGCGAAACGGGCGTGAAAGCGATCACAAGTCCCTGATCCTTTGGACTATAGCTTACACGCCGTATTTACCAAAATCTTGCTTCGCGTCACGCAATGAGGGCCGCCGCGATGCCCTCGCCGGCCCCAAAACGCGCCCTTTCCGGGCGTTCAGCGTGTGATCACCGGGGTGGCGGAGGTCACCTCGCTGCACTGGCCGCGCTGGCGCAGCAGGTGGTCCATCAGCACGAGCAGGAGCATCGCCTCCACGATCGGCACCGCGCGCAGCCCGACGCAGGGATCGTGTCGGCCAGTCGTCGCGATCTCGGCGGGTTCGCCTGCGGTCGTGATCGTCCGGGCCGGGGTCGGGATGCTGGAAGCCGGCTTGAAGGACACGTGCACGAGGAGGTCCTGCCCGGAACTGATGCCCCCGAGCGTGCCGCCCGAATGGTTCGAGGCGAATCCCGCCGGCGTCAGCTCGTCGCGGTGCTCCGTGCCGCGCTGGCCCGCGACGGAGACGCCGTCGCCGATCTCGACAGCCTTTGCCGCATTGATGCCCATCATCGCGAAGGCGATGTCGGCGTCGAGGCGATCGAACACCGGCTCGCCGAGTCCCGGCGGCACGCCCCTCGCGCGAACCGTCACGCGCGCCCCGACGGAATCCCCGTCGCGCCGCAGCTGCGTGAGGTAGTTTTCGAGCAGCGGAAGCTTCGAGGGCTCCGCGCAGAAGAACGGGTTGCTGCGGGCCGCCGCGACGTCCTCGTCACCGAGCAGGTGCGGACCGATTCGGGACACATAGCCGGCAACGGCGATCCCGATCCGCTCCCGCAGGTACTTGCGGGCAATGGCTCCGGCCGCGACCGTGGCCACGGTGACCCGCGCCGATGCGCGCCCGCCGCCTCGATGGTCCCGGATGCCGTATTTCTGCTGGTAGGCGTAGTCCGCGTGGCCCGGGCGGAAACGGTCCTTGATCTTCTCGTAGTCGCGGGCGCGGGCGTCCTCGTTCAGCACGAGGAGCCCGATCGGCGTGCCCGTGGTCCGGCCTTCGAACACGCCCGACAGGATCTGCACGCGATCCGGCTCCTGCCGCTGGCTCGTGTGACGGGACTGGCCGGTGCGCCGGAGTTCGACGTCCGCCTGGATGTCGGCTTCCGTCAGCTCGAGCCCGGGGGGGCAGCCGTCCACCACGGCGCCGATCGCGGGACCGTGGCTCTCGCCGAACGTGGTGACGCAGAACGCGCGGCCGAAGGTATTGCCCGACATGCTCAGGCCGGGAGGTCCCGCGCGCGCAGGAGGAAGACTTCCGCGTCGCCGTGCTCGAAGGAAAGCCAGGTCAGGGGCAGTTTTCGATAGCGCCTCCTGAGTCGGGCGGCCGAATTGCCGACCTCCACGACGAGGATGCCCGCATCGGTCAATCGGCGCCTGGCGCCCGCCACGAGCCGCTCGACGATCGCAAGTCCCTGCTTCGCGGCGCGCAGGCCCCGCGCTGGCTCCGCGCGATGCTCCGGCGGCAGCGTCCGCATCTCGGCGACGGTGACATACGGCGGGTTGCTCACGATGACATCGTAGCGCCGGGTGCCGAGCCCGTCATACACGTCCGCGCGGCGCACCCGGATGCGGCCGCCGAGCCGATGCCGGCGCACGTTGTCGCGGGCAACCGCGAGCGCCGCGGGCGAAACGTCCGTCGCATCCACCTGCGCGCGGGGCAGCGCATGCGCCGCGGCGATGGCGATGCAGCCGGAGCCGGTGCCCACGTCGAGCACTCGCCGTACGCGTGCCGGGTCGACCCAGGGCGCGAAACCGGCGGCGCAGAGTTCGGCGATCGGCGAGCGCGGCACGAGAACGTCCGGCGTGACGCGGATCTCGTGGCCCGCGAACCAGCTGACGCCGGTCAGATAGGCGGAAGGCACGCGCTCACGGATCCTGCGCTCGACGAGCGCGGCGGCCCTTGCGCCCGCGGCAGGCGAAACCGGCAGCGCGTAGCTCGCGGGCGCCGAATCGTGGGCGAGCCCGAGCGCATGGAAGACGAGCGCGGCGGCATCGTCGCGCGGGTTGTCGGTACCGTGGCCGAAGTGCAGCCGCGCGCGACCGAGGCGGATCGCGGCCCAGTCGAGCAGCTCTCCCACGTTTGCGAAGGTCTTCGCTGCCGCCGCCCGTCGTGTCATCCGCGGCAGTCTAACCGCGCCCGCACCGCCCCCGCGCGCCCGTGGGATAATTCCGCGCATGAACCGCGTCCTCATCGCCGCCGTCGTCGCGGGGGGAATCCTCGCCGGAGCGGGCGCCGCCTGGCTCGCCTTCGGCGGGCGGGGCGAGCCGCCCCCGCTCGAGCACGCGACGCGCTTCGATTCCCCGAGGCCCCTGCCCGCCTTTGCGCTCGTCGACTCGTCCGGCGCGAGCTTCGGCCCCGAACGCCTCCGCGGCCGCTGGACGTTCCTGTTCTTCGGATTCGCGAACTGCCCGGACATCTGCCCGACCACCCTCGCGACACTCGCCGCGGTCCGGACATCGCTCGCGGACCTGCCGGAAGACCAGCGGCCGTCGGTGCTTTTCGTCAGCGTCGACCCGGGTCGCGACACCCCGGAAGCGCTCGGCCGCTACGTCGCGCACTTCGACCCCGCCTTCACCGGCGCCACTGGCACGCGCGAGGCGATCGAGGCGCTCACCGCGGCGCTCGGCGTCGCGGTCTTCGTCGGCCCGCCGGATGCGGACGGCAACTACGCGGTCGACCATTCCGCGGCGGTGTTCCTCGTCGATCCCGCGGCACGTGTCGCGGCGCTCTTCGGCACGCCGCACGAGGTCGACCCGATCGCGCGCGACTACCGCAGGCTCGTCGCGGGCGGCCCGGCATGAGCGCACGCCCATTCGGCGAGCGGGCCTTCATCGGCCTCCAATACCTGCTGCCGCAGCGCGCGCTGTCGTGGCTGGTGGGCCGGATCGCCGAAAGCCGCATCGGCTTCGTCCGCGGCGCGCTCATCCGCGCCTTCCTGTCCCGTTATCCCGTGGACCTTGCCGAGGCGGCAGAGCCGGACGCGCGCCGATACCTCTGCTTCAACGACTTCTTCACGCGGCGCCTGCGCCCCGGGGCGAGGACGTTCGACGCCCTGCCGCAGGCCGCGCTCTGCCCGGCGGACGGCATCGTGAGCCAGGCGGGCCGCATTGCGGGCGACACGATCCTGCAGGCCAAGGGACTCGACTATGCGGTCTCGGCCCTGTTGGGCGGCGACCCGGCCCTGGCGGCGGAATTCGCGGGCGGCGAATTCGCGACGGTTTACCTCGCGCCGCACAACTACCATCGGGTGCACATGCCGCTGGCGGGAACCCTGCGCAGCGCCCGCCACGTCGCCGGCGACCTGTTCAGCGTCAACGCGGCGACCGCGGCGAGCGTGCCGGGGCTGTTCGCGCGCAACGAGCGCATCGCCTGCGTCTTCGACACCGCCCAGGGCCCGATGGCCGTGGTCCTCGTCGGCGCGCTCTTCGTCGGCAGCATGAGCCTCGCCTGGTGCGGCCGCGTCCGCGGCGCGCGCGGCAGCCGCGTCCGGGAGCTTCCTGTGCACGACCCGCTCATCGCACTCGACCGCGGCGCGGAACTCGGCTGGTTCAACATGGGCTCGACGGTCGTCGTGCTGTTCGCGCCGACGGGTCCGACGCTCGAGGCCGGAATCCGGGAAGGGGCGGCCGTCCGCGTGGGGCAGCGGCTGGCCCTGCCGCGATGAACGCCGACGACTGGCGGCCGACCGCGAGCCTCGACGTGCTGCACGGCCGCGCGGCCATGCTCGCGCGCATCCGGGCCTATTTCGCCTCGCAGGAGGTGGCCGAAGTCCACACGCCCCTGCTGTCGAGGGCGGCCGTCAGCGACCCGCAGATCGAGTCGATCGCCGCGACGCCCGCGGGCGGTGAACGATGCTTCCTGCAGACCTCGCCGGAGTACCCGATGAAGCGCCTGCTCGCCGCCGGCTTCGGCGACTGCTACCAGGTCTGCCCGGTGTTCCGCGACGGCGAGGCGGGCCGGCTGCACAACCCCGAGTTCACGATGATCGAGTGGTACCGGCTCGACTACGGCGTCGCGGAAATGCAGCACGACGTGGACCGGGTGCTGCGCGTCGCCAGCGCGGAGCTCAGGAGCTTTCCGCCCACCCGCGAACTCGGTTACCGCGCGGCGATGCTGGAAGTAACCGGCGTGGATTGCCGAAGCGCGGGCACTGCGGAGATCCGCGCGGCGCTTTCGGCCCGGGGCATCGAGCCCGCGAACGCCGCAGGCTGGGACCGCGACGACTGGCTGGATCTCCTGATGGGCGCGGTCGTCGGGCCGTCGCTCGGCCATGACGCCCCGGTCTTCGTGAACGACTACCCCGCTTCGCAGGCCTCGCTCGCGCGCCTCACGCGCGACGCGGACGGGACGCCCGTCGCGGAACGCTTCGAGCTGTACGTGGACGGGCTCGAGCTCGCGAACGGCTTTCGCGAGCTCGGCGACGCTCTGGAACAGCGGCGCCGCTTCGAGCAGGATCTGGCCATGCGCGAACGCAAGGGACAGGTCCTGAACCCCCTCGACGAGCGATTGCTGGCCGCGCTCCGGCACGGGCTGCCGGACTGCTCGGGCGTCGCGCTCGGCTTCGATCGACTCGTGATGGCCGCATTCCGCCTGGAGTCGATCGCCGCGGCCATGGCCTTCACCGCGGTACGGGCTTGAGTACGATGCAGCTCCCGAAAGGCGAAGCGGCCGACCTGCTCCTGCTCGCGGACGGGGCGTTCGCGGGAGAGCGGGACCCCTGGGCCAATGCGGCGAACGCCGCGGCGCTCGTCTTCGAGTGCCTCCCCGACCTGAACTGGGCGGGCTTCTACTTCCTGCGCGGCGGCGGTCTCATCGTCGGGCCCTTCCAGGGTCGCGTCGCCTGCGTCCGCATCCCGCTCGGCGAGGGCGTGTGCGGCACGTCGGCGGCGCGCCGCGAGACGCTCATCGTGCCGGACGTGCACGCCTTTCCCGGCCACATCGCCTGCGACTCGGCCTCCAACTCGGAGATCGTGGTCCCGATCGAGGTGGAAGGCAGGCTGGTCGGCGTGCTCGACCTCGACAGCCCCCTCCACGACCGCTTCAGGCCGGAGGACGCGACCCTGCTCGAGGCGCTCGCGCGCAAGATCGCCGCCGCGTCGGACTGGCGACTCGCCGGCATCGACGGCTTCGGTAACGGCGGTAACGGTGCCGGGCCGTAGTTTTCGTAGTTTTTCCGAAGCGTGCCAGCGAAAAACTACGAAAACTACGGCCCGGCACCCTCGGTTATTTCGCGCGCGCGATGTAGGCGGCGCTGCGCGTGTCGACCTTGATGACTTCGCCTTCGTTGAGGAAGAGCGGCACCTTCACGACGGCGCCGGTCTCGAGCTTCGCGGGCTTCGTCCCGCCGGTCACGGTGTCGCCGCGCATCCCCGGGTCGGTCTCGACGATCTTGAGCTCGACGTGGGCGGGCGGCGTGACGGTGAGCGGCACGCCGTTCCAGAGCGTGACGATGCAGACCGTCCCTTCCTTCAGCCACTGGGCCGCTTCTCCCACCGCGGTCTCTCCCGCGGCGAGCTGCTCGTACGACTCCGGGTTCATGAAGTGCCAGAACTGGCCGTCCGCGTAGAGGAACTGCATGTCCGCGTCCATGACGTCCGCGGCCTCGACGGAATCGCCGGACTTGAACGTGCGCTCGATCACGCGCCCCGTGCGGAGGTTGCGGATGCGCACGCGGTTGAAGGCCTGGCCCTTGCCCGGCTTCACGAATTCGTTCTCGACGATGGTGTACGGGTCGTTGTCGAGCAGGATCTTGAGGCCTGAGCGGAACTCGCTGGTGTTGTAGCTGGACATCGGTTCTGCCGTCGCGGGCCCGGGCGGCCGGGCGGGTGGTTCGGAAAGGGCGCGTATCATAGCGGCTGCCCCCCGGACGGGCCAACCTGCGCGGGGAGCTTGACGCGGGTCGCGAAAACCGGCTTTTTCAGGGTGTTACTATCCGCCGAGCCGCCATGGATCGGCCTCCGGAGCGCACTTTGAAGCCAACCGCCGCGGTCCCGATGATCGCCCTGACGCGCAGCCAGGACAACGTCGAGGCCATCAACAAGGCCCTTCGCAACGCCGGCCACCCCGTGCACGTGACCTGGCTGCCCGATGCCAGCGACCTCGGCGACGCGCTGACGCAGGCCTCCGCCGAGATGCTCATGATCTTCGCGGACGAGGGAATCGTCGACCTGGCGAGCGCGATGGACTTCCGGGCGCGCTTCGCGCCGGACGTGCCCGTCCTCATCGTCCGCGACAAGGTGGACGAGTCCGTCGTCGCCGAGGCGCTCGCGCTCGGCGCCCAGGACGCCGTGACCCTCTCGCACGTGCCGCGCCTGCAGCTCGTCGTGGGCCGCGAGCTGCGCACCTACAGGCTCGACCGCGCGCTGTCCTCGACGCTCGCGTCCGCGCGCGAGGCGAAGAAGCAGCTGCAGCACATCGTCGAGGGCTCGACCGACGCGATCGCGCAGGTGCAGGAAGGCATCATCGTCGACGCGAACCCGGCCTGGCTCGCGCTGTTCGGCTATTCCAATCCCGAGGAAGTCGTCGGCACGCCGCTGATGGACGCCTTCGACCCCGACGACCACGCCGCCATCAAGGGCGCGCTGGTCGCCTGCATGCAGGGCAAGTGGTCCGGCCACACGCTGCACGCCTCGGCGCTGGTCGTGAGCGGGCACCATCCCTCGCTCGAGTTCCAGCTCGTGCGCGCCGAGTTCGACGGCGAGCCCTGCGTCCAGGTCGTCGTGCCCGCGAAGGTCGCCGACGCGGGCGAGTACGAGCGCAAGCTCGAGGACGCGATGCAGACCGACCCGGCGACGGGCTTCCTGCATCGCCGCAACTTCATCGACAAGCTGCGCGCCCGCCTCGCGGAGCCCGCGAAGGGCGGCGTGCGCTCCATCGCCTACGTCGAGCCCGACAAGTACGAGGCCTTGCACGAGGACCTCGGCGTCCTGATGGCGGAGGATTTCCTCTCCGACTTCGCCCGCCTCCTGCGCGAGCAGCTGCAGCCCGGCGACCTCGCCGGCCGCTTCGGCGGCCACGGCTTCATGCTGCTGGTCGAGCGCGGCAACACCCAGGACGTCGCGGCCTGGTCCGAGCACGTCGTGCACAAGGTCGCGACGGAAGTCTTCCAGGCCGGCGCCAAGTCGATCTCGACGACCTGCACGATCGGCCTCGGGCCGGTGCCGGCCGAGGTGCGAACGCCCGAGGGTCCCGCGAACGACGCCTTCAAGGCGCACCGCCAGGGCCGCGAGATGGGCGGCAACCGCGTGCAGCTGCTCGAGCACACCGGGATGATGCTGCGCCTGCAGGACCAGGACCGCCTCTGGGTCAAGCACATCAAGGCGGCCCTGATGGAGAACCGCTTCCGCCTCGTGCAGCAGCCGATCGCGAGCCTGGTCGGCGAGGACCTCGGCATGTACGACGTGCTCCTGCGCCTGCTCGACGAGCAGGGCCAGGAGGTGCTGCCCTCCGTGTTCATGCCGGCAGCCGAGCGCAACGACCTCATGAAGAACGTCGACCGCTGGGTGGTCGGCGCAGCGATGTCGTTCTGCGCCGCGAAGAAGCCGGGCGCCCTGTTCGTCCGGCTGTCGCAGGACACGCTCGCCGACCCCGCGTTCCCGGGCTGGCTCACGGACAACCTGAAGAAGGTGAAGATCGAGCCGGCGCGCATCGTGTTCCAGGTGCGCGAGGAAGTCGCTGCCCAGCAGATCAAGGATGCCGTGGCGCTGCACAAGCACCTGGCCGAGCGCGGGTTCCGCTTCGCGCTCGAGGGTTTCGGCATTGGCCGCGACACCGAGCAGCTCCTGAACCACCTGAAGCCGGACTTCGTGAAGATCCATGGCGCGCTGATGCAGGGCCTCTCGGCGGACCAGGACAAGCAGGCGCGGGTGAAGTCGGTGGTCGAGCTCGCGCGGAAGTCCAAGTCCGTCACGATCGGCGAGCGCGTACAGGACGCGAACACGATGGCCGTGCTGTGGCAGCTCGGCGTCGAGTTCATCCAGGGCTATTTCGTCAACGCGCCCGAGGAAGTCGTGCTCGGCTGAGCGCGCGCCTCACTCGACCGTGAGTCGGGTGACTTTCCGGTAGTTTCGGGAGAGCATGGCGCCGCGCTGGCCGCGGGAGCCCAGGTGTTCCTGCAGGTCCTTCCAGGCGAGCGTCATCTTCCGCCCGTCGCAGTGCACGACGAGCGACTGGCCCGGCGCGACGACGGTCGCGCCGACCATCAGCTCCTCGCCCGAGCGCGACTTCTTCCCCGGGATGCCGAAGATCAGGTTGCCGCGCCCCTTGTCCATCTCCGGCAGCTCCGCGACGGGGAACGCGAGCAGCCGGCCGTCGGAATTCACGGCGGCGACGAGCGCGCCCTCCACCGGCGGCACCGGCGCGGCCGGCAGCACCTTCGCGTTCTCGGGCAGCCGGAACACGGTCTTGCCGGCCCGGTTCCTGCCGGTCAGCGCCTCGAGCCGCGCGATGAAGCCGTGGCCGGCGTCGCAGGCGAGCAGCCACTTGTCCCCCGGCTCGCCGATCGCGACCGCCGCGAAGGTCGCGCCCTCGGGCGGATCGAGGCGGCCCGACAGCGGCTCGCCCTGCCCGCGCGCCGAAGGCAGGGTGTGCGCCGGCAGAGAGTACGCCCGGCCGGTCGAGTCGATGAACACCGCCTGCTGCGTGCTGCGGCCGCGCGCCGCGGACTGGAACGCGTCGCCCTGCTTGTAGGACAGCGCGGTCGGGTCGACGTCGTGGCCGCGCGCCTGCCGCACCCAGCCGAGCGTCGACAGGACCACCGTCACCGGCTCGGCGGTGACGAGCTCCTCTTCCGCGATCGCCTGCGCGGCCGCGCGCTCGACGATCCGGGTGCGGCGCGCGTCGCCGTAGGCCTTGGCGTCCGCCTCCAGCTCGTCGCGGATCAGCTTCGTGAGCCTCGCCGCGCTCTTCAGGGTCTTCTCGAGCGCGTCCTGCTCCTCCGCCAGCGCCTCCTGCTCGGCGCGGATCTTCATCTCCTCGAGCTTCGCGAGGTGGCGCAGCTTCGTCTCGAGGATCGCCTCGGCCTGGGCGTCGGTGAGCTTGAAGCGCTTCATCAGCACGGGCTTCGGCTCGTCCTCCCGGCGCACGATCCGGATCACCTCGTCGAGGTTCAGGTAGGCGACCAGCAGCCCGTCGAGGATGTGCAGCCGCGCGGTCACCTTCTCGAGGCGGTAGCGCAGGCGGCGCTTCACGGTCTCCCTGCGGAAGCCGAGCCATTCGCCGAGCAGCTCCTTGAGGCCGAAGACGCGCGGGCGGCCGTCCATCGCGATGACGTTGATGTTCACGCGGTAGCTGCGCTCGAGGTCCGTCGTCGCGAACAGGTGCGCCATCCGCTGCTCGATGTCGACCCGGTTCGAACGCGGCGTGATCACGAGCCGCGTCGGGTGCTCGTGGTCGCTCTCGTCGCGGAGGTCCTCGACCATCGGCAGTTTCTTCGCGCGCATCTGGGCCGCGACCTGCTCGAGCACCTTCGCGCCGGACACCTGGTGCGGCAGCGCGGTGATGACGACCTCGCCGTCCTCCACCTCGTAGACGGCGCGGGCCCGGAAGGTCCCGTTGCCGGTCTTGTAGATCGCGCGCAGCTCCGACTTCGGCGTCACGATCTCCGCGCCGGTCGGGAAATCCGGCCCCTGCACGTGCTTGCACAGCGTCGCGACGGAGGCGTCGGGGTCGTCCAGGAGCTCGATGCAGGCCGCGGCGACCTCGCGCAGGTTGTGCGGCGGGATGTCGGTCGCCATGCCGACCGCGATGCCCTGCGTGCCGTTCAGCAGCACGTTCGGCAGCCGTGCCGGCAGCAGCTTCGGCTCCTCGAGCGTGCCGTCGAAGTTCGGCTGCCAGTCCGCCGTGCCCTGGCCGAGCTCCGCGAGAAGCACCTCGGAGTACGGCCGCAGCCTCGACTCGGTGTAGCGCATTGCGGCGAAGGACTTCGGGTCGTCCGTCGAGCCCCAGTTGCCCTGGCCGTCCACGATCGGGTAGCGGCAGGAGAAGTCCTGCGCCATCAGCACCATCGCCTCGTAGCAGGCCGAGTCGCCGTGCGGGTGGAACTTGCCGATCACGTCGCCGACCGTGCGCGCGGACTTCTTGTGCTTGGCGCCGGCCGAGAGGCCGAGCTCGCTCATGGCGTAGATGATCCGCCGCTGCACGGGCTTGAGCCCGTCCGCGAGCTGGGGCAGCGCGCGGTCGAGGATCACGTACATCGAGTAGTCGAGGTAGGCCTTCTCCGTGAAGGCGCGCAGCGGTTGCTTCTCGATGCCCTCGAAGTCGAGCGCCGGCTGCGCGCCCTTCATGCCACGGTCGCCAGGTTGCCCTTGGTCTCGAGCCACTCGCGCCGGTCGGCCGCGCGCTTCTTCGCGAGCAGCATGTCGAGCATCTGGTCGGCCCCGTCCTTCGCGTCCACCGTCAACTGGACGAGCCTGCGCGTCTCCGGCGCCATGGTCGTCTCGCGCAGCTGCAGCGGGCTCATCTCGCCGAGGCCCTTGAAGCGCGTGATGACCGGCTTGCCGCGGATGCCCTCCGCCTGGATGCGGTCGAGGACGCCCGCGCGGTCGTGCTCGCCGAGCGCGTAGTAGACGTTCTTGCCCACGTCGATCCGGAACAGCGGCGGCATCGCGACGAACACGTGGCCGGCGAGCACCAGCGGCCGGAAGTGGCGCAGGAACAGCGCGCAC
>DASSUY010000247.1:0-3540 GCA_035706525.1 Steroidobacteraceae bacterium | reverse complement strand
CGGGCGATTCCGTCGCCGAGCGCGTCCCGGTCCGGTTCGGCAAGGCGTCGGTGAACCAGATCGTCGTGCTGGACGGCCTCGAGCCCGGCGACGTCGTCGCGCTCGCGGACACGACGCAGTGGGCCGGGAAGGAACGGCTCGTCATCGACTGAACAGACGGGAACGGAGCAAGCACATGCAGGACAAGGCCATGATCAGCCTCTCGGGCGTCACCAAGGTGTTCTACACCGACGACCTCGAGACGCACGCCCTCGACGGCATCCACCTCGACGTCGCGAAGGGCGAGTTCGTCTCCATCTCCGGTCCCTCGGGCTGCGGGAAATCGACGCTGCTCGCGATCCTCGGCCTCCTCGACGCGCCGACGGAGGGCAGGTACGCCCTCGACGGCTACGACGTGACTGCGCTCCCGCGCGCCGCGCGCGCGAAAGTGCGCAACGAGCGCATCGGCTTCATCTTCCAGGCCTTCAACCTGATCGGCGACCTGACGGTGCTGCAGAACGTCGAGCTGCCGCTGACCTACCGCGAGTCCATGAGCGGGGACGAGCGGCGCAAGGCCGCTCTGCACGCGCTCGAGCGCGTCGGCATGTCGCACCGCGTGAACCACCATCCCTCGCAGCTCTCGGGCGGCCAGCAGCAGCGCGTCGCGGTGGCGCGCGCGCTGGCGGGCAAGCCCGCAATCCTGCTCGCGGACGAGCCGACCGGCAACCTCGACTCGCGGAACGGCGAGGCGGTCATGAACCTGCTCCGCGAGCTGCATCGCGAGGGCGCGACGATCTGCATGGTCACGCACGACCCGCGCTACGCCGACTACGCGGACCGCAAGGTCCAGCTCTTCGACGGCCGCGTCGTCGACGAGAGCACGCTGATCGACCTGTCGTCGCGCCGGGCCAAGGCCTGAGGGGGACGGCATGCGCGCATTCTTCGAGGAACTGAAGGCGGCGGTCGCCGGGCTCGGCCAGGCGCCGGGCTTCGCGGCGCTGGCGGCAGGCGTGCTGGGGCTCGGCCTCGGCGCCGTGATCTTCATGTACGGCGTCGCGGACACGCTGATGCTGAAGCCGCCGCCGTACCCGAACGCGGAGCGGCTCTACACGATCGTCACGCACGACGGGCAGAAGGTCGGCGACTACGACAACTCGATGCTGCCGCGCGACCTCCTGAAGGTGCGCGAGGCCGCGGGCGAGAAGTTCGACGCGCTCGGCGGCATCTACATCGGCACCACCTACCTGACCGGCGACGGCCAGGCGGAGCGGTACGACGGCGCCTTCGCCGACGGCCACATATTCGACGTCACCGGCGTCGCGCCCGAGCTGGGGCGCACCATCCTCCCGCGCGACACGGTCGAAGGCGCGGCGCCGGTCGTCGTGCTCTCGCCCGACCTCTGGAAGGAGCGCTTCAACTCGGACCCGAAAGTCATCGGCACGACCGTCCGGGTCAACGGCAAGTCCTCCGAGGTCATCGGCGTCATGCCGGCCGGCTATTCGTTCCCGGCGACGGCGGCGCTCTGGGTCGCCAACCAGCAGGACCCGCTTCGCACCTCGCGCCACGACGCCGTGGACGTCCAGGTGTTCGGGCGCCTGAAGGAGGACGTCGAGCCCGACGTCGCCCAGCAGGCCCTCGCGCCCGCGGCGGCGGCCATCAAGGCGGAAGCGGGCGCCCAGGCCTTCAGCGGCCACTTCGAGCTGACGCCGATCGCGGCCGGCTTCATCGGCGACGGCGAGGACTTCATCGTCACGCTCCTGATCGCGGTCGGGTTCGTGCTCCTGATCGCCTGCGCGAACGTGTCGAACCTCCTGCTCGCGCGCTCGGCCTACCGCGTGCGCGAGACCACCGTGCGCTCGGCGCTCGGCGCCTCGCGCGGCCGGCTCGTGATCCACATGCTGGCCGAGGGCTTCGTGATCAGCGCGATCGCGACCGTCATCGGCCTCCTGCTCGCCTCCGTCGCGCTCGACGGCATGCAGCTCGCGGTCACGACGCTCCTCGACGACAGCCCGAGCTGGTGGCGCTTCGAGGTCGACTATCGCGTCGCGACGGTCGCCATCGCCGCGGCGTTCGTCTCGACGCTGATCGCGGGCCTGCCCGCCGCCATCCGCGCCTCGCGGCCCTCGCTCGACTCGCTGCTGCGGGACGGCGGTCGCATGGGCACGGGCCTCGCCATCGGCCGCATCTCCTGGGGCCTCGTGGTGCTCGAGGTCGCGCTGGCCTGCCTCCTGCTCGGCGTCGCCGCGCTGATGACGAAGAGCGTCCTCACCGCGACCTCCTCGGACGTCGGCGTCGAGACGGCCGACCTCATGACGGCGCGCGTCGGCCTCACGACCGGCACCTACCCGGAGCGGGAGGAGCAGGTCCGGTTCTGGCAGGCGTTCCTGGAGCGCATCCAGGCGCAGCCGGGGATCGAATCCGCGGCGATCACGAACTCCCTGCCCGGCCACGGCACCGGCGACGGGCCGGTGAGCGTCGAGGGCCGGGACTACGGCGACGATTCCACGAAGCCGTTCATCAACTTCGTGTCCGTGAGCCCCTCGTTCTTCGAGACGATGCGTATCGCGCCCACGCAGGGCCGGCTCTTCGACAGCCGCGACACGCTCGACGGCATGTCCGTGGCGGTGATAAACCAGAAGACCGCGGAAACGCTCTTCCCCGACGAGTCGCCGCTCGGCAAGCGCTTCAGCTTCGACCTCGACGACGACAAGACGACCTACACGGTCATCGGCGTCGTGCCGAACATCGTGATGGACGAGGACGGGGTGATCGACGAGGGCGTGTACATCTCGAGCCTGCAGCACCCGCAGCGCTTCATGAGCATCGTCATGCGCGGCGAGGGCGACCCCAGGTCCCTGGTCGCGCCGGTCCGTACCGCGCTCACGCAGACGGACCCCGACCTCGCGCTGTACTGGCTGCGGACCTTCGACGAGTCGCGCCGGGCCACGACCGCGGGCTTCCGCATCATCGGCACGATGTTCGCGGTGTTCGCGGGCGTCGCGCTCGTGCTCGCGGCGGCCGGCCTCTTCGGCGTGCTGGCCTTCCACGTCGGCCAGCGAACGCGCGAGATCGGCGTGCGCCGCGCGCTCGGCGCCGACGACTGGCGGATCCTGCGCATGGTCATGCGCGCGAGCGGGGTGCAGATCCTGCTCGGCGTCGCCATCGGCATGGCGCTCCTGCCGCTCATGGGCCGGAGCCTCGGCGACACGCTCGGCGAGGTGAGCCCTTACGACCCGGGAATCTACACGCTGGTCGTGATGCTCATGGTCGGGGTCGCGATCGCCGCGACGCTGACGCCGACGCGGCGCGCATTGAAGGTGGACCCGGCGGCGGCGTTGCGCTACGAGTGAGGGGGCCGCCCGCCGCGCGTTGCATTGCCCGGATGCCCCGGGCAGGATCACGCGGATGCAGCCCCGGATCCTCGTCGCCGACGACCAGGCGGACATCCTCTCTGCGCTGAAGCTCCTGCTGAAGCGGGAGGGCTTCGAGGTCGCGACCGCCTCGAGCCCGGCGGGCGTCCTGGACATCTGCGCGCGCGAGCACGTGGACGTCGCGCTCGTC
>DASSUY010000246.1:0-3448 GCA_035706525.1 Steroidobacteraceae bacterium | reverse complement strand
GCCGGGCTTCGGGCAGCCGAGGCTGCTGTCGCGCCAGTCGACGGCCCTCACGGTGTCGACGAGGATCCCGTCGGCGGGACTCTTGAGGTCCGCCGCGAGCGTCTCGATCGCGAGCTGAGCGATCCCGCGCTCGGCGTCCGTCAGCTCCGTGGGCTTGACCTGGCCGGCAGCGGCGCAGGCCGCGAGCACGGCGGCGACGGTGGCGGAAATCCGGTTCATTTGAGCCTCCCTCGTGAATCGTGAATAGTAGCAACATGCCCCGCGCGATCCGCATCCACGAGCACGGCGGTCCCGAGGTCCTCCGCCTCGAGGACGTGCCGCGAGAGCCGCTCCGGGCGCGCCAGGTGCGCATCCGCCAGACCGCGGTCGGCGTCAACTACATCGATACCTATGACCGCTCGGGCCTGTACCCGGTTTCCCTGCCGGCGGGCCTCGGCCGCGAGGCCGCGGGCGTCGTCGCCGAGGCGGGGCGCTCGGTCAGGAGGTTGCGCGAGGGCGACCGCGTCGCCTATGCCGCGAGCGCGCCCGGCGCCTACGCCGAGGAGCGCGTGATGGACGCCGCCCGCGTCGTGAAGCTGCCGGACGCCGTCTCCGACCGCGAGGCGGCGGCGATGATGCTGAAGGGGCTGACGGCCTGGTTCCTGCTGCGCCGCTGCCATCGCGTCCGGCGGGGCGAGCCGATCCTCCTGCACGCGGCCGCGGGCGGCGTCGGGCTGATCGCGCTGCAGTGGGCCGTGGCGCTCGGCGCCCGCGTCATCGCCGTGGTCGGCAGCGACGGGAAGGCCGCGATCGCGCGCGAGCACGGCGCCGCGGAGGTCGTCGTCAGTTCGCGCGAGGACATCGCGGCGCGCGTGCGCGCGCTCACGAAGGGGCGCGGCGTGCCGGTCGTGTACGACGGCGTCGGCAAGGACACGTTCATGGCCTCGCTCGACAGCCTCGCGCCGCGCGGCCTCATGGTGAGCTACGGCAACGCCTCCGGGGCGGTGCCGCCGATCGCGCCCCTCGAGCTCTCGCGCCGCGGCTCGCTCTACCTGACCCGGCCGACGCTCTTCCACTACATTGCAAAGCCCGCGGAGCTCGCCCGCGGCGCGCGCGAGCTGTTCGAGGTCGTGGGCGGCCGTCGGGTGCGCGTGCACCTCGGCGGCAGCTACCCGCTCGCCGACGCGGCAGATGCGCACCGCGACCTCGAGTCCCGCAAGACCGTCGGCAGCCTCGTGCTCACGCCCTGACGGGCCCATGAAGGTCGAGGTCCACCCGTCGAAGCGCCATTTCGAGGCGCGCGCCGACGAGCCCGTGCTCTCCGCGGCGCTCCGCCAGCACCTCAACCTGCCGCACAGCTGCAAGGGCGGCTCCTGCGGGAGCTGCCGCGTGCGCCTGCTCTCGGGCCGCATCGCGTATCCGCACGGCCGGCCGCCCGGCCTGGACGCGGAGGAGGAGGCCGCGGGCTACGCGCTGATCTGCCAGGCGCGCGCCTGCGGGGACCTCGTCATCGAGACGCGCGAGATCAGGAACGTCACCGACGTCGAGATCCGGGAGCTTCCCGCGCGCGTCGAGCGCATGGAGCGGCTCGCGCCCGAGGTCATGGGCCTGTGGCTGCGACTGCCGGCGGTCGAGCCCTTCACCTGGCAGGCGGGGCAGTACGTCGACGTCATGCTGCCCGGGGAGCGGCGGCGCAGCTTCTCGCTCGCGAACCCGCCGGAGGACGCCGCCTTCCTCGAGCTGCACGTGCGCCACGCGCCGGGCGGCGCCTTCAGCGGGCAGGTGTTCGGTTCGATGAAGCCGGGCGCGCTGCTTCACATCGAAGGTCCGCTCGGCCAGTTCGTGCTGCGCGAAGGCCCGCGGCCCCTGCTGCTGGTCGGGGGCGGCACGGGCTATGCGCCGCTGAAGGCGATGCTGCGCGAGTCGCTCTCCCACGCCCCGGAGCGGCCGGTGACGCTGTTTCGCGGCGCGCGCGACGCGGCGGACCTCTACGAGGACGCGTGGCTCCGCGCGCTCGCGGCGCATCACGCGGGATTCCGCTACGAGCCCGTGGTCGGGGAATTCGTGCACGAGGCGGTGCTTCGCGCGAACCTGCCGCTCGGCGGCCTCGACGTGTACGCCGCCGGGCCGCCCGCCATGGTCGACGCGGTGCGGGCGACGCTCCCGGCCGCGGGCGCGGACCCGGCGCGCGTCTTCTTCGACTCCTTCGACCGCGCGCCGGAGTAGCGGCTAGCGGAAGAGCGCGTCGTCGAGGATCGTGCCGCTCGTCGTCGGCTTGCCGAGCGACAGCCACACGTTCGCATCGCCGTCCGAGTAGCCCGCGCCCAGGGTGAAGGTCCCGAGCGCCGTCGGCCCGGCCAGGAACAGGTAGCCGCCGTACACGACCTCGTCGTCGTCTCCCGTCACGTCGAGCCGGTCGTGGAGCCCCACGGCCTGCAGGCCGAGCCCGGCGTAGATCGCCTGGTTCTTGATCGGCGAGAGCACCTTGAGCTGGCGCAGGAAGCTCGATTCCGCGACCCAGTAGTCCGAGGCGCGGATCTCGTCGTACTGGAAGGCCGGCAGCACGCGCGGGCCGCCGAGCGAGAAGAGCCGGTCCGCGGGCAGCCCGCTGTCGAGGTCGCTGCCGCCCGCGAGGCTGAGCCAGGTGACGTACTTGCCGATCGAAATGGCCTTTCGCACGCCGGCCTCGATGCGCTCCCAGTCGCGGTCGGAGCCGAGCGATCCGTCCATGCGCTCGTAGCGGACGGCGGCGGCGACGCCGGAGCGCGAGAAGGAGGGCGTGTCGCGCGAGTCGTAGCGCGCGGAGAACGTGAGCCCCGCGTCCGTGTCGTCGACGGCGGGCAGTGCCGGCGGGCCGGTGTCGATGTGCGTCTTGCGCTGGTCGTACAGGTAGCCCAGCCGGAGCTGCGCGTAGCGCGAGAGGTTCCAGCCGAGGTCCGCGCGGCCCCCGAAATCGAAGAACTCGTAGGTCGCGAGCCGGTCGCCGTCGTCGTAGATGTCCTCGACCACGCGCTCCGCGAACGCCTCCGGCTCCACGAACCACCGCTGCTCGACGTCCAGCGGCTGGTAGAAGCTCGTGCGGATCATCGACTCGTTGCCGATCTGCAGCTGGTTCCGCCACTGCGCTCCCAGGTCGTTGATCCACGCGCGGACGTGCTGCACGCCGAGCAGGAAGCGGAAGTCGCCGCCGCCGTCGGCGAAGAGGCCGAGCGCGGGCCGGAGCGTGCTCTGGCCCAGCGAGATCTCGGAAGGCAGCCAGGTGAGCGTCGAGGCCTCGGGCGGGCCGTCGATCCGGTAGGCGACGGAGTCGATCTCGTTGAGCGCGGCGATGCGGCGCGCGTCCTGGCTGATGTCGTCGATCGTCACGGCGTCGCCCGGGTCGACCTGCATCATCGACTGCAGGAACCGCGGGTTCACGAAGTCGAGGCCGTCCACCTTGACGTCGGCGACGCGGATCTCGACGTCCTGC
>DASSUY010000245.1:0-17973 GCA_035706525.1 Steroidobacteraceae bacterium | reverse complement strand
TAATTGATCATGGCCGCGAGCGTCGTAGACTTACCCGAGCCCGTCGGTCCGGTGACGAGCACCAGTCCGCGCGGGTGCATCGCCATGTCTTTGAAAATCTTCGGCGCATTCAAGTCGTCGAGCGACATGATGAGCGAGCGTTTGCTCTCGTGCACGAACTCGATCGGGTCCTCGATCGTGATGATGTGGTCGGGGCGGTTGACGTTGACGTAGTCGATCATGCCCGCGAGCGTCGTTGACTTGCCGGACCCGGTCGGGCCGGTCACGAGCACGAGGCCGCGCGGCAGGAGGCAGAGGTCCTTGAACACCTTCGGCGCGTTCAGGTCGTCCAGCGACTTGATCAGCGACGGGATGTTGCGGAAGACGGCGCCGGCGCCGCGGTTCTGGTTGAAGGCGTTGACGCGGAAGCGGGCGAGGTTCGGGATCTCGAACGAAAAGTCGGTCTCGAAGAACTCCTCGTACACCTTCCGCTGCTTGTCGTTCATGATGTCGTACACCATGCTGTGCACTTCCTTGTGCGTCAGCGGCGGCATGTTCACGCGCTTGACGTCGCCGTCCACGCGGATCATGGGCGGAACGCCCGCGGACAGGTGGAGGTCGGACGCGTTGTTCTTGACTGCGAAGGCCAAGAGTTGGGCGATGTCGACGGCCATCAGGACTCCCTGGCTCGGTGCACGGCACGCGGCCCCGCGCCCGCAATGCGGCGCTACGGGGACCGGGGGCAGTATATCCCCGGCCCCGGCGAGCCAATATGTTAACCGCTCCGCAGAATCCTCCTGACGGGCTCGCCCGGCTGCGGGAGCGCATCACGATCGCGGCAAAGGCCGCGAATCGCGACCCGTCCGGCATCACTCTGGTGGGCGTCGCGAAGGCGCAACCCCTGCCGCGCATCGCCGCCGCCCTGGACGCCGGGCTCGCCGACCTCGGCGAGAACTACCTGCAGGAGGCGCGCGCGCACTTCGACGCGCTCGCCGGGCGAGCCTTCACGCGCCACTTCATCGGCGCCCTGCAGTCGAACAAGACGCGCGAGGCCGCGGCGCTCTTCGACTGGGTGCACACCGTCGACCGCCTGAAGATCGCCGAGCGCCTGTCCGCCCAGCGGCCGGCGTCGATGCCGCCGCTCGCCGTCTGCATCCAGGTGAGGCTCGGCGACGAGGCCACGAAGTCGGGCGTCGCTCCCGGGTCGCTCGCCGCGCTCGCCGCGGGCGTCGCGCGCCTGCCGCGGATCTCGCTCCGCGGGCTCATGGCGATCCCGTCCGAGGAGACGGACCCCGCCCGCCAGCGCCGCTGGTTCGCGGAGCTGCGCGGCCTCCTCGAGGCGCTGAACGCCGCCGGCCATCGACTCGACGTCCTCTCCATGGGCATGAGCGGCGACTTCGAGGCGGCGATCCAGGAGGGCGCGACCCACGTCCGCATCGGCAGCGCCCTGTTCGGCGCCCGCGGCTAGAATCGGCAGTCATGGAAGCCGTCCTGTTCCTGGTCGACTCGGTGCTCGCGATCGTCGTGTTCGCGTTCCTGCTGCGCGTGCTGCTGCAGCTCGTGCGGGCCGACTTCCGCAACCCGCTGGCCCAGGCGGTCCTCGCCCTGACGAACTGGCTGGTCCTGCCGCTGCGCCGGCTGCTGCCGCCCGCGGGGCGCTTCGACACGGCCTCCTTCGTCGCGCTGCTCGCGGTCCAGCTGGTCGCGACCCTCGTCCTCTTCAGGCTCCGCACCGGGGTCGTCTACCCCTTCGTGCCGCTGCTCCTGGCGTCGCTGCGCCAGCTCGCCAACGCGACCCTCGTCCTCTACACGATCCTGATCTTCGCCCAGGCCATCCTGTCCTTCTTCCCGGGCGCGCGCAGCCCCGTCACGGCCCTCCTCCACTCGCTCTGCGAGCCCGTCCTCCGGCCGTTCCGGCGCATCCTCCCCATCGTGGGCGGACTCGATTTCTCGCCGCTGGTCGCGATCCTCCTGCTGACGGCGCTGCGGATCATGCTGCGCTGACGTGAGCCCCGCCCGCCCCGCTCCGGCGTTGGCGCCGGGCAACAATCGCCGCGCCCTCGCCTGTCCGGCACGGCGCCTGGCGCGCGCGGCGGCCATCGCGCTCCTCGCCGGCGCGGCCGCCTGCGGGCGGAACGCCGAGCCCGTGCCCGAGGCGGCGCCCTATGCCGACCCGGGCTTCGTGGAGGCCGGTGGCTGGCGCCTGCACTACGCGCTGACGGCTTCCGGGGACCTGCCCTCTGCAATTGCGGGCAGTTACGGCATGGAGCAGAGACCGGATCGAGCCGTGCTCGTGATCGCGCTCGAGCCGGGCGGGGCCGGCTCGCCGCCGGACGCGGCCGCGGCGACGGCGGAAGCCGACGCTGTCGGACTCACCGGCGAGCGCGAGGCGCTCGAGCTAAGGCGGAGCGACGAGGCGGGCCGGCCGACCTGGATCGCCTCCGTCGCCGTGCGCCGCCGCGTGCCCGTCACGATCGAGATTCGGGCGCGCGCAACGCCCGCGGCGCCGGAGCTCCGCGCCCGACTGACGCGCGAGTTCCGGTTCGACTGATTTTCAACGCGCGCCGCGACCCTTAAAAAACCGCTTGAAAACGCTGTCGACCCTCTTATGCAGCGGTATTTTCCGTGATATGGTGCGCGCCGGAATTGGATTGGCGGGATCGCCCCGTCGCTAACGGATCTACAGGAGACACTCAATGGCGAAGAAGAATGCGGCTCCGACTAAGTCGCAGGTCGTCGCGGCGGTCGCTGCCAAGACGGACCTCAGCAAGAAGCAGGTCAATGCGGTGCTGGAGTCGCTCGGCGACCAGATCAAGAAGTCGCTGAAGGCCAACGGCGTGTTCACGCTGCCGGGCCTTTGCAAGATGCGCGTCGTGAAGAAGGCCGCCACCAAGGCGCGCGAGGGCGTCAACCCCTTCACGGGCGAGAAGATGACGATCCGGGCGAAGCCCGCTTCGAAGAAGGTGCGCGTGCGCGCCCTCAAGAACCTCAACGAGATGGTGGGCTGAGCCGCCCCTTCCGCTCGAGAGTTTCTGAAAGCGACGGGGCGGCCTCGGCCGCCCCGTTCCTTTTTCAGCCCTTTTCCGCGGCCCGCGCGGCCAGCCAGGCCCCGACCAGCGAGCGCAATTCGGTCAGGCGGCCGTGGAAGAAGTGCTCGGCGCCGGCGAGGACCCGCACTTCCGGCGCGGGGGCGAGGGTGCGCGTCCAGGCCAGCACGCGCTCATGGTCCACGAGGTCGTCGCAGTCGCCCTGCGCGACGTACCAGGGGCATTCCGGGACGGGCAGCTTCGTGAAGTCGAAGCGCTGCACGGGCGGGGCCACCGTCACGAGCGCCGCGGCGCGACGCAGTGTCGCCAGCCGGTAGGCGACGAAGCCGCCGAACGAGAACCCGAGCGACCAGAGGCGCGACGCGCCCGTCTCGCGCAGCGCCCGGTCGGCGACCACCGCGGCATCCTCGCTCTCGCCGACGCCGTCGTCGTGGGCGCCCGCGCTCGCACCGACGCCGCGGAAGTTGAACCGTACCGAGGTCACGCGCTGGTCCTGGCAGGCGCGCGCCAGCGTGTGCACGACCTTGTTCTGCATCGTGCCGCCGTACAGCGGATGCGGGTGGCAGCAGACGGCGACGATGTCGGGGCGGGCGCCCGGCGGGCGCTCGATCATCGCCTCGATCGCGCCGGCGGGGCCGGCGACAGTGATCCTCTCCACGGCAGGTGATCCCGAACTCATGTCGCTCCGTGCGCGCGCGGGGACGGGATCAGCGCTTGTAGATGACGCCCTCCTTCATGACGAAGGAGACGCGTTCGAGGACGTGGACGTCGGCGACCGGGTCGCCGGGCACGCCGACGATGTCCGCGACCTTGCCCGCCTCGACGCTGCCGAGGCGGTCGTCGATGCCGAGGTACCTGGCCGGCACCATCGTCGCCGAGCGGATCGCGTCCAGCACCGGCATCCCGGCTTCGACCATGTAGCCGAACTCCTTGCCGTTGCTGCCGTGCGGCCCGACGCCCGTGTCGGTGCCGAACATGATGGTGACGCCGGCTTTCCAGGCCTTCGCGAACGTGCCCTGGATCTGCGGGCCGACCTCGAGCGCCTTCGGCCGCACGATCGCGGGGAAATACGACGGGTCCTGGGCCTTCTCGTAGACGAACTTGCCGGCGGAGATGGTCGGCACATAGTGCGTGCCGTGCTCCTTCATGAGGCGGATGCCCTCGTCGTCCATGAACGTGCCGTGCTCGATCGAGTCGATGCCGCCCCGGACCGCGCGCTTGATGCCCTCCGCGCCGTGGGCGTGCGCGGCGACCTTCATGCCGTAGTCGTGCGCCGTCGAGACGATGGCGGCGATCTCCTCATCCGTGAACTGCGGGGCGCTGCCGGACTTCGCGAGCGAGAGGACGCCGCCGGTCGCGGTGATCTTGATGGAGTCGGCGCCGTCCTTGTAGCGCTGGCGCACGGCGTCGCGGCAGCCGTCCGCCCCGCTGCAGATGGTGTTGGCGCGCGGGTCGTCGCTCTTCAGGAACGGCCCGAAGGAGTTGGTCGCGTCGGCATGGCCGCCGCGCGTGCCGATGGGGCGCCCGGCGGTGAAGATGCGCGGCCCCTCGATCTTGCCGGCGGCGATGGCGCGGCGGAGCGCGATCGTCGTGTTCCAGCTGTCGCCGAGGTTCCGCACGGTCGTGAAGCCCGCGAGGAGCGTCCGCTTCGCGTAGACGACCGTGTCGAAGGCCTCGTCGGTCTCGCCCTGCTTGATGGCGTCGATCTCGCTGGTCGGGCTGCTCTCCCCGGTCAGGTGGACGTGCATGTCCATGAAGCCCGGCAGCACGGTCCCGCCCGACAGGTCGACCACGACGTCGCCCTCGCCCGGCGCCCTGAACCCCGCGTCGATCGAGCGGATGCGATCGCCCTCCACGACGACCGTGACGCGCTCGCGCGGCGCGGCGGCGGTGCCGTCGATGAGCCGGCCCGCGTGGATCAAGGTCGCCGCCGAGGCGGCGCCCGCGGGCAGCAGCGCGGCGAGCGCCGCGAGCCGGAGGGCAATGCGCATGGTGTTCCCCTTACTGCTGTTCATGCCGCGTGACGGACTCGACCGCGAGCAGCTCCACCTCGAAGAGGAGCGTCGCGTTCGGCGGGATCACGCCGTTGCCGGCTCCCTTCTCGCCGTAGGCGAGCGCGGGCGGGATGACGAGGCGGCGCGTGCCGCCGACCTTCATCCCCGGGATCCCCTGCTCCCAGCCGCGGATCACGTGCGCGCTCCCGAGCGGGAATGAAAACGGCTGCCGGCGGTCGCGGGAGCTGTCGAACTTGCGCCCGCGGTGGTCCTTCGCGGCCGGGTCGTAGAGCCAGCCCGTGTAGTGGACGATGACCACCATGCCGGGCAGCGCCTCGTCGCCGATCCCCTTCACGACGTCGGTGACGAGGAGCGTCGGGTCGGGAGCCGGCGGCTGCGCCGCGGGCGGAGCGGGCGGCGTGGCGGGCGCCGTGGGCGTCTCGGCCGCCGTGGCGGCGGCGAGGAACGTGCAGAGCGCGGCGCCGGTCAGCGCGCCGCCGCGCGAGAGGCGCTGGCGTGGCATGACATAAAGATAACAGCCGAAAAGGGGACGCTCACCTTTTTCGCGAAAGGCGCCTGTCCCCGGTCAGCGAAAAAGGTGAGCGTCCCCTTTTCAGGGCCAGAGGCCCAGCTGGTGGCGCAGGAGGCTCACGAGGTCCTCCAGCTCATCGAAGAGCTGCGCGATGCGTTCCATGGCGGGTTCAGCGGTCGGTCGAACGGCGGGAGTGACCGGCGCCGCCGGTCGTAGTTCCGTCGCCGTCGGCGGCGAAGGCGCCCCGGGCCTTCTCGGCCCAGGTCTTGTAGCTCGAGTACTTGGTCAGCTCGCGCGAGATCGCGCCGTGGCGACTGACGGGCGCGCGCCGCGGCAGGCGCGGCGCCGGCTCGGTGCCGCCGCGTTCGCGCGGTTCCGGGGGCGTGACCTTGATGTCGCTCACGGATGCGGGACCTGAACAGGCTTCATGCCCCGCAAGTTACGCGCCCGCGGCGGCGCCAAACAGGAACTGCATCACAGGACCCGGGCCGCGGGGCCCGTTCCCGTCCGCATTCAGACGATGCGGTAGCTCGGCCGGTATTCCCCGACGAGCTTCATGCGGCGCTGCGCCACGAAGGCCCGCAGCAGCTCGTCCAGCGGGCGGGCGATCTCGGGCGTCGCGTGGATCTCGAACGGGCCGTGCTGCTCGATCAGCCGGATGCCGCGGTCCTTCACGTTGCCGGCCACGATGCCCGAGAACGCGCGCCGGAGGTTGGCCGCGCGCTCGTGCACCGGCAGGTCCATGGACAGCTGCAGCAACGCCATCGCCTCGTGCGTCACCTCGAACGGCTTCTGGAAGGCGGGCGGGATGCGGAGCAGCCAGTTGAAGTTGTAGGCGTCGCCCGCCCGGCGCCGCGAGCGCCGCACCGCGTCGAAGCCGCGCTGCATCTCGCGCGCGACCTCCGGCGGGTCGTCGATGATGATGCGATAGCGCTGCTGCGCCTCCGGGCCGAGCGTCGTGGCGATGAAGCGGTCGAGCTGCTCGAAGTAGGCGGCGCTCTCGCGCGGGCCGGAGAACACGAGCGGCAGCTGCTGCGAGGCGTTCGCCGGGTCGAGCAGGATGCCGAGCAGGTAGAGGATTTCCTCCGCCGTGCCGGCGCCGCCCGGGAACACGATGATGCCGTGGCAGAGCCGCACGAAGGCCTCGAGGCGCTTCTCGATGTCCGGCATGATCACGAGCTGGTTGACGATCGGGTTCGGCGGCTCGGCGGCGATGATGCCGGGCTCCGTGATGCCGATGTAGCGGCCCTCGCGGATGCGCTGCTTGGAGTGGCCGATCGTCGCGCCCTTCATCGGGCCCTTCATCGCGCCGGGCCCGCAGCCGGTGCAGACGGAAAGGCCCCGCAGGCCCAGCTCGTAGCCGACCTGCTTCGTGTAGTCGTACTCCTCGCGCGGGATCGAGTGGCCGCCCCAGCAGACGACGAGGTCGGGGCGGCCCTTGTACTCGAGTGCGCGGGCGTTGCGCAGGATGCAGAAGATCGCGTTGGTGACGCTCGCGGAGTCCTCGAGGTCGAAGCGCGCGACGATCTCGTTGTGCGTGTAGACGATGTCGCGCAGCACCGAGAACAGGTGCTCCTTGACGCCGCGGATCATCTCGCCGTCGACGAAGGCGCTGCCGGGCGCGTGCTGCATCTCGAGCTTGATGCCCCAGGGCTCGCGCACGATGCGCAGCTCGAAGTCCTTGTACGCGTCGAAGATGAGCCGCGCGTCGTCGATCAGCGTGCCGGAGTTCAGCACGGCGAGCGCGCAGCGGCGGAACAGCGGGTAGAGGCCGCCCTGGCCGCGGTCGAGCAGCTTGTCGACCTCCTGCTGCGAGAGGTTGTCGAGCACGCCCTTCGGCGACACCCGTGCATGCACGACTGCCGACAGGTCGAGCCCCGGGTGGGCGCTCACGGGCGGATCTCGATCGGCGTCCCGATTCCCGTGAGCAGCCAGAAGTCGAGCATGTCCTCGTTCGACAGCGCGATGCAGCCGTCCGTCCAGTCGGTGCTGAGGTAGCGGTCGCGCGGGTACTTCAGGAAATTCGGGAGGCCGTGCACCATGATCGCGCCGCCCGGCTTCCAGCCGTTCCTGCGCGCGAGCGCGATGTCCGCGGCCTCGGGATAGGAGACCTGCACCGCAAGGAAGAAATCGCTCTGGGCGTTGCGGCGCGTGAGTCGGTAGCTGCCCTCGGGCGTCCGGAAGTCGCCCTCGCGCTGCTTCTGGCCCGTGGGCACGAGCCCGAGCGAGACCCGGTAGGTCGCGACCACCGCGCCGTCGCGCAGCAGCTCCATGCGGCGGGAGCCCTTGTGCACGACGACGCGGTCGACGGGCTGCAACATGCCGGCGGGCCCGGCGATCCCGGCCAGGGAATCGCCATGAGAAGGCGGCGCGAACGCCGTGGCCAGTACGATCGAAATCAAGAGCTTGCGATACATGTCGCGAGACATTATAACGCCCCGCGCCGGGCGGGTCGGGTCAGTCGCCGATCAGCGCGACCGCTTCACAATTCCGGCTGGTCGCCTGGGCGACGATCCGGTAGCGCCCCCCCGCTTCCAGCTCCTCCTCCAGCGTGAAGCGCCGGACGGCCCCGGACTCCGCGACGCGGCAGTCGACGATCAGCGTGTGCCGGCCCGGCGGCAGCTCGACCTTGCTCGCTTCGACGCCCACCTCGCGGCCATCCGCCTGGCGGATGCGCACCTGCACGGGAAGCCCCGCGCTCACGACGGGATCGGCGCGGACGATCGCCCCCTCCCCGCGCGCGAGCGGCGCCCCGTCGTAGGCGCGCTCGGTCGCGCAGCCCGCGAGCAGCAAAGCGGCAAGAATGGTGCCGGTCCGTAGTTTTCGTAGTTTTGCCCCTGCCGGCCTGCGGGGCGGCATGCGGTACCTCGCAAAACTACGAAAACTACGGACCGGCACCATCCGGAAAAAAGGCGGCCCGAAGGCCGCCTGGGAGGTCACGCGCAATCCCCGTTGCCGGGAATCGCCGGGCGGGGACCCGGCTGGCGCGTGAAAAACCGGTTGCGCGCTACCCGCACTTCGAGTCGCCGCACGACAGGCAGGTCATGCAGCCGTCCAGCATGATGACGGCGGCCGTGCTGCACTTGCCGCAGAGCTGCGCGCCCTCGGGATAGCTCGACTCGGCGAAGGCGTCGTGCTGCTTCTGCCGCTCGGCGTAGTCCTTGCGCTTCGACTCGACGAGCAGCCGCTGCGACTCGTCCATCTCCGGCTTCGGCATGAGGCCGATCGCCTGCAGGTGGCGCTCGATGACGTAGCCGATCTCGGCCACCAGCGAGGGCATGAACTTGCCGCCCGGCTGCCAGTACCCGCCGCGCGGGTCGAAGACCGCCTTCAGCTCCTCCGTCAGGAAGGCGACGTTGCCGCCCTTGCGGAAGACCGCCGAGATGATGCGGGTCAGCGCGACGATCCACTGGAAGTGGTCGAGGTTCTTCGAGTTGATGAAGATCTCGAACGGCCGCCGGTGCTCGTGCTCCGTGCCCTCGTTCAGCACGATGTCGTTGATCGTCAGGTACATCGCGTGGTCGGAGACGGGCGTCTTGATCTTGTAGGTCGAGCCGATCAGCACGTCGGGGCGCACGACCTTCTCGTTCATGCTGGGCAGCGGCACGACGTTGCTCGGGCCGCCCTTGCGCCGCCCGCCCTCGCGCGCACCGCCCGCCGGCCGGTCCGCGTCGTCGGCGGAAGCCTCCGGCTTCTGCACCTGGTACTTGACGATCCTCTTCTCGATCTTGATGCGGCTCATCCTCGTCCCTCCGGGCGCTCAGAAGCGGCCGTAATAGCCTTCCTTCATCGCGTCGTACAGGTTGGCGGCGGTGTGGACCTCGCCGTCGTACTCGATCTCCTCGTCCCCGCGCAACACCACCGCGGTGCCGTCCTCGAGGTGGAACTCGTAGTACGTGTTCTTCAGGTCGTTCTCCTTCACGAGCACGCCCTGGTGCGCCTCCGGATTGAAGCGGAAGGTCGTGCAGCCCTTCAGCCCCTTCTCGTGCGCGTACAGGTAGATGTCCTTGAAGTCCTCGTAGCGGAAGGCGGTCGGCACGTTCGCGGTCTTCGAGATCGAGGAATCGACCCACTTCTGGGCCGCCGCCTGGATGTCGACGTGCTCGCGCGGGCCGATGTCGTCCGCGGTGACGAAGTAGTCGGGCAGCGCCTCGGCCGGGTTCGTGGAGCCCGGCATGGCGCGCGGGTTCACGAGCTCGCGGTAGGCGAGCAGCTCGAAGGAGTAGACGTCCACCCGCTCCTTCGACTTCCGGCCCTCGCGGATGACATTCCGGTAGTAGTGGTGCGCGAACGAGGGCTCGATGCCGTTGCTCGCATTGTTCGCGAGGGAGAGCGAGATCGTGCCGGTGGGCGCGATCGAGCTGTGGTGCGTGAAGCGCGCCCCCACGGCCTCGAGCTGCTTCACCAGCTCCGGCGCCGCCTCGGCGAGCCGGCGCATGTAGCGGCTGTAGCGCGCGTGCAGGATGCGCCCCGGCACCCGGTCGCCGGCCTTCCAGCCGTCGCGGGCCATCTCCGGGCGCTTGCGCAGCATCGCCTTCGTGACCGTGAACTCCTCGTTCATGATCGGCGCCGGGCCCTTCTCGCGCGCGAGCTCGAGGCCCGCCTCCCAGCCGGCGATCGCCATCTCCCGCGACACGTTGTCGGTGAACGCGACCGACTCGGGCGAGCCGTACTTCATGCCGAGCATCGTGATCGTCGACCCGAGGCCCAGGAAGCCCATGCCGTGGCGGCGCTTGCGCGTGATCTCCTCGCGCTGGCGGGCGAGCGGCAGCCCGTTGATCTCGACCACGTTGTCGAGCATGCGCGTGAAGGTGCGGACGACCTCGCGGTACTCGTCCCAGTCGAAGCTCGCCTCCTCCGTGAACGGGCGGCGCACGAAGCGGGTCAGGTTGACCGAGCCCAGCAGGCAGGAGCCGTACGGCGGCAGCGGCTGCTCGCCGCAGGGATTGGTGGCGCGGATGTTCTCGCACCACCAGTTGTTGTTCATCTCGTTGACGCGGTCGATCAGGACGAACCCGGGCTCCGCGAAGTCGTAGGTGGACGCCATGATCACATCCCACAGGCGCCGCGCCGGCAGGGTCCGGTAGACCTTGCAGGCCACGAGCCCCTCGTCGTTCGTCACGTAGCCCTCGGTGTCCGGCCAGTCGCGCCAGACGAAGGTCGCGGGGTCGTCGAGGTCGTGCTTCGCCGGGTCGTACTCGCGCTGCGACAGCGGGAAGGCCAGCTTCCACTCGCGCTCGCCGCGCACCGCCTCGATGAACTCGTCGGTCACGAGCAGCGAGAGGTTGAACTGGCGCAGGCGGCCGTTTTCGCGCTTGGCGCGGATGAAGTCGATGGCGTCGGGGTGGCCGACGTCGAAGGTGCCCATCTGCGCGCCGCGGCGGCCGCCGGCCGAGGACACCGTGAAGCACATCTTGTCGTAGATGTCCATGAAGGACATCGGGCCGGAGGTGTGCGCGCCCGCGCCCGCGACGAAGGCGCCGCGCGGGCGGAGCGTCGAGAACTCGTAGCCGATGCCGCAGCCCGCCTTCAGCGTCAGCCCGGCCTCGTGCACCTTGTCGAGGATGTCGTCCATTGAGTCCCGGATCGTCCCCGAGACCGTGCAGTTGATCGTGGAAGTGGCCGGCTTGTGCGCAAGGGCGCCCGCGTTCGACATGATGCGCCCGGCGGGGATCGCGCCCTTGCGCAGCGCCCAGAGGAAGCGCTCGTACATCGACTCGCGCCGGACGGGCTCCTCGACGTCGGCCAGCGTCCTCGCGACGCGCGCGAAGGTGTCGTCCATCGTCGCGTCGATCGGCGAGCCGTCCTTGGCGGTCAACCGGTATTTCCGGTCCCAGATGTCGAGCGATGCTTCCTGGAAAGGGATCTCTTCGACGTCTCTTCGCTCGATCCTGACCGCTGTGCTCATTGTGTCCGTGCCGCTCCCCTGAAATCGGCCCATCCGACCATCCACCGGGGAAATCTCACCCGGGCACGCGCGCTCGAGCGCTGCCTGACTGCGATTCCGCGTGGCTCCCTGAACTCTCTGCCGATCTGAACCCGCCCCTGACCGGCAACCACAAGATCTTGTGTCAGGGTATGGAAATTATTTCCGTGCGGCCGGTGTGTCAAGGATTTCCTTATGGAAAAACTTGGGATCTGTAACCCCTTGTAATTCAATATGTTGCATGGAGCACTTCAGGTTGTTTCCGGTGGGCGGCCGGCCTCGCGCCCCCAAAGCGCGCATTTCCGCGCAATACAACATCTGGTATGCAGAGAAATGGCACAAAATACGCACAGTTTGTGCACCGGCGCGCTCGCAGGCCGGAAAAACAAGCCTCGCGTGCGCCGGAACTTGTGCGTTCCGCACCGGGTCAGACTTCGCGCCCCAACCTGGAAAAGAACTCCATGAGAAATCCCCTGGCGATCGTCGCGGCCTGCGCCGCCCTGTCGTTCGGCGCCCCGGTTTCCGCGCAGCAGCCGCTGCCGAGCTTCGCGCCGGTGATCAAGCGCGCGGCGCCCGCGGTCGTCAACATCGCCGTGCGCGGCACGGTCGCGGCGCCCCGCAATCCCTTCTTCGATGACCCCGGCTTCCGCCGCTTCTTCGGCCTGCCACCCGAGGCGCAGCCGCGCGAGCGCGAGTTCAGGAGCGCAGGCTCCGGCGTCGTCGTCGACGCGAAGAACGGCTACATCGTCACGAATGCCCACGTCGTCAAGAACGCGAGCGAGATCACCGTGACCCTCATGGACGACGTCGAGCACAAGGCCGAGGTGGTCGGCGCGGACGAGCGCTCCGACGTCGCGGTGCTGCGCGTGAAGGACGCGCAGCTGCCCGCGGAGATGCGCCTCGCCGACTCCTCGAAGCTGCAGGTCGGCGACTTCGTGATCGCGATCGGCAACCCCTTCGGCCTGCAGCATATGGTGACCTCGGGCATCGTGAGCGCGCTCGGCCGCACCGGCATCAGCCGCGACGGCGTCGAGGACTTCATCCAGACCGACGCCGCGATCAACCCGGGCAATTCCGGGGGCGCGCTGGTCGGGCTGGACGGCGACCTCGTCGGCATCAACTCGGTGATCCTGTCGCAGACCGGCGGCAACATCGGCATCGGCTTCGCGATCCCCTCGAACATGGTCCGCTCGATCATGGAGCAGCTGATCGAGTCCGGGCAGGTCAACCGCGGCCAGCTCGGCGTCAGCACGCTGTCGCTGACCCCCGAGTACCGCAGCAGCCTCGGCCTGCCCGAGAACGCCCAGGGCGCCCTCGTCTCGCAGGTCATGGAAGGCTCCGCGGCCGCCAAGGCGGGCATCGAGACCGGCGACGTGATCACCTCCGTCGGCACCACGACGATCCGCAACAACGCGGAGCTCCGGAACGCGATCGGGCTCCTCAAGGTGGGCGAGTCGGTCGAGATCACCCTGCTCCGGGAAGGCAAGCCGCGGACCGTGCGGGCCGTGCTGAGGGAGCCGGCGCAGGTCCCGGACGCGAAATCGATCCATCCCGCGCTCGAGGGCGCCGAGCTCGTCGACGCCGCCGAGGACTCGACGGGCGGCGTGCGCGTGCGCAGCGTCGCGCCGGGAAGCCCGGCCGCCCAGGCGGGGCTGCTCGTCGACGACCGCATCATCGCGGTCAACCGGACGCGCATCTCGACCATCGCGCAGCTGCGGGAAGCCAGCAAGGGCCAGGGGTCGCTGCTGATCCAGCTGCGGCGCGGCAACCAGGTGCTGCTGCTGCCGCTGAGGTAGCGCCCCGAAGGGGACGCTCACCTTTTAGTGCCTGCCACCTTTAAAGGTGGCTGTCCCCTTTATAATCGGGGCATGGCGGCTCGACGCATCTGCGTGCTGGGCGGCTCCGGTTTCCTCGGCACGCACCTCTGCTCCGCCCTCGCCCGGGACGGCTGGCGCATCACGGTCCCGACCCGCGATCCCTATCGCGCGCGCCACCTCTGGCCGCTTCCCGCGGTGAAGCTCGTCGCCGCCGACGTGCACGACCGGGCCGCGCTGCAGGCGCTGCTGGCGGGCCAGCAGGCGGTCGTGAACCTCGTCGGGATACTCAACGAAAAAGGCCGCGGCGGCGCCGGCTTCCGCCACGTGCACGTCGACCTCGTCCGCAAGCTCGTGGACGCCTGCCTCCGCGCGCGCGTCGCGCGGCTCGTGCACGTCAGCGCGCTCAATGCGGACGCCGACAACGCGCCCAGCCACTACCTGCGGAGCAAGGGCCAGGGCGAGCGCGTGATCCGCGAGGAATGCGGCGAGGAGTTGCCCTGGACGATCTTCCAGCCGTCGGTGATCTTCGGTCCCGGCGACGACTTCGCGAACCGCTTCGCGCGCCTCCTGCGACTGATCCCCTTCGGGCTGCCCCTCGCGCGGCCGGGCGCGCGCTTCGCCCCCGTGTGGGTCGGCGACGTGGTGGCGGCGATCCTGCGCGCGCTCGAGGACGCGGGCACGGCCGGAGAGGTGTACGAGCTCTGCGGGCCGGAGCGCATGACGCTGCGCGAGGTCGTCTGCCGCGTGCGCGACCGGCTCGGCCTCCCGCGCGCCGTCGTCGGCATCCCCGATTTCGCCGCCCGGCTGCAGGCGGCGGTCTGCGACTTCCTGCCGGGCAAGCCGTTCTCGACCGACAACTACCGCTCGCTGCTCGTCGACAGCGTCTGCCGCGTCAGCGGCCTCGCGCGGCTCGGCATCCGGCCGCAGCCCTTCGGCGCGATGCTCCCGAAATACCTCTCCTGATACCCCGTCAGCCCGGCGGGCAGAGGCGCGCGCGCGCGGACGGGTCGTCCTCGATCGCCTTCATCGCCGCGTAGAACGCCGGCAGGTCGTTCCCGAGCCGCTCGAACTCGGCGCGCAGCGGCGCCACGCAGCGCTCGTAGGTCGCGACGGCGACGAGCCGCGCGTTGTTGAAGACGCCGCCGGCCGCATGGCCGCCGTCGGCGAGCGCCCTGCGGAGCCTCGCGAGCTCCTCCGCCTTGCGCTCGCGCTTTGCCGCCGCGTCCAGGGGCCCCGCGTACAGCGCCGCCAGGCGGCGGCGCGTCCCGACCATCAGCTCCGCCGCCGCGCGCTCCCGCCGGCGCGCGGCGAGGAAAGCCTCCAGCTCGGCCGAGCGGCCCTCGCTCGCGAGGAAGCGGCCGAGGCCCTCGACCTCGACGACGGTCGCGAAGGACTCGTTGAAGTCGCTGTCGTCGCGTGCGTAGACCGCCTGGTGCGCGAGCTCGTGGATGATGAACGCGACGAGGCCGGTGTCGCCGTAGCCGAACATGGTGTTGAGCACGGGATCGCGCAGGTGCCCGAGCGTCGAGTAGGCGATCGACGGGCCGACGTAGACGTCGAATCCCTTCCGGGCGAGCTTCGCGCCCGCCTTGTGCGCGCTCGCCTCCTTGAAGTAGCCGCGGTAGGCGACGCAGCCCGCCACCGGGAAGCACCAGCGCTTCGGGCGCACCGAGAGCTCGGGCGCCGCGAACAGGTTCCAGGTGACGTAGCGCCGCCCGAGGTCGGCGTAGGTCCGGTAGCTCCCGTTGTCGGGGAGCCCCAGCTCCTCCATCGCGAAATCCCGGGCGCGCGCGGCGAGCTCGAGGCGCCGCTTCAGCGTTTCGTCGGTGCCCGGCCGCGCCAGCACCTCCTCGATCGGCTCGCGCCTGCGATTCATCTCCATCTGACCCGCCGCGAGCTGCACGTAGTAGCAGCCCGGCAGCGCGACGCAGGCGGCGGCCGCGACGAGCAGCCGGGCCGGGCGCGACGGGGAATCGCGTACCATGATGCGATGAAAGTCTATCTGGTCGGCGGCGCGGTTCGCGACGAGCTGCTCGGCCGGCCGGTGCACGAGCGCGACTGGGTCGTGGTCGGCGCGACGCCCGAGGAGATGCAGCGGCGGGGATTCCGCCTCGTAGGGCGCGACTTTCCCGTCTTCCTGCACCCCGAGACCGGTGAGGAATACGCGCTCGCGCGAACCGAGCGGAAGACGGGCCCGGGCTACCGCGGCTTCGAGGTCAGCTTCTCGCCGGACGTCACGCTCGAGGACGACCTCCGGCGCCGCGACCTGACGATCAATGCGATCGCCCGCGACGCCGACGGCACGCTCATCGACCCGCACGGCGGGCGCGCGGACCTCGAGGCCCGGCGCCTGCGCCACGTGTCGGAGGCCTTCGACGAGGATCCCGTGCGGATCCTGCGCGTCGCGCGCTTCATGGCCCGCTTCGCGCCGCTCGGGTTCGAGGTGGCGCCCGAGACGATGGCGAGGATGCGCGCGATGGTCGCGGCCGGCGAGGCGGACGCGCTCGTCGCCGAGCGCAGCTGGCAGGAGACCGCGAAGGCGCTCGCGGAGCCCGCGCCGGTGGAGTGGCTCCGGACGCTTCGGGCCTCGGGGGCGCTCGCGCGGATCCTTCCCGAGCTCGACGCCCTCTGGGGCGTGCCGCAGCCCGAGAAATGGCATCCCGAGGTCGACACCGGCCTGCACATGGAGCTCGTCATGGCGGCCGCGGCGACGCTCACGCCGGAGCCGCGGATCCGCTTCGCGGCGCTGATGCACGACCTCGGCAAGGGCCGCACGCCCCGCTCGCAGTGGCCGCGCCACATTGGCCATGAGGAATCGGGCGCGCTGCTCGCCGCCGATGTCTGCGCGCGGCTGCGGGTGCCCGCGGAATTCCGCGAGCTCGCCGTGCTCGCGGCGCGATGGCACGGGCTCGTGCACCGCGCGGAGGAGCTCCGGCCGCGCACGATCCTCGACCTCCTCGGCCGCTGCGACGCCTTCCGCCGGCCGGAGCGGTTCCGCGAGCTGCTCGTCGCCTGTGAAGCCGACCACCGCGGTCGCGGCGGCGGCTTGGGAGACCGGCCTTACCCGCAGGCGGCGCTGCTGCAGAAGGCGCTGGAGCGCGCGGCGGCGGTCGCGCTCAGCGAAGCCGAGCGCGAGGGCCTTCCTGGCGAGAAGATCGGCGAGCTGCTGAAGCGTCGGCGGCTCGCCGCGCTCAAGTCCTGATCAGGCAAACAACCCGAAGAGCAGCGCCGCGATCGCGAAGCGGTAGATCGCGAAGGGCGCGAAGCCGATGCGGCTCACGACCCGCAGGAGCCAGGCGATGCAGGCGTAGCCCGTCGGGGCCGCCACGGCGACCGCGAGGCCGATCACGGGCCAGTCGACGGCGGGGCCCGGCGCGGTCACGAGCTTGAATCCCTCGTAGACCCCGGCCATCGCGATCGCGGGCACGGCGAGCAGGAAGGAAAAGCGCGTCGCCCCCTGCCGGGTCAGGCCGAGCACGCGGGCCATCGTCATCGTGACGCCCGAGCGCGAAGTACCCGGCATCAGCGCGAGCGCCTGGGCGCAGCCGATGAGCAGCGCGTCCCGCCAGCCGATCGCGTGCTCGTCGCGCTCGCGCCGGCCGAAGCTGTCCGCGGCCCAGAGCAGCGCGCCGAACGCCGCGAGCGTCGACGCGACGGCGATCGGGTTGCGGAAGCCGGCCTCGATTGCCTCGCCCGCGACCAGGCCGAGGAGCCCGATCGGGATCGTGCCCACCAGCACGAACCAGGCGAGCTTCGCGTCCGGCGTCAGGCCGCCGCCTGCGAGCGAGGCGAACCAGGCGCGCGTCATGGCGACGAGTTCGCGACGGAAGTAGGCGACGACCGCGAACAGCGTGCCGACGTGCACGGCGACGTCGAAGGCGAGGCCCTGGTCCGTCCAGCCCAGGAAATGCGGCACGAGCACGAGGTGGCCCGAGCTCGAGATCGGGAGGAACTCGGACAGGCCCTGCACGAGGGCGAGGACGATGGCTTGGGCGGGATCCAAATTGGGCGCCAGTCTAACGGTGCCGGGCCGTAGTTTTCGGAGTTTTTAAGAGGGGACGCTCACCTTTATTGCGTAGGTGCCGTTCAATTCTCGTCGCCCGGCGGGCGCGAAAAGGTGAGCGTCCCCTCTTAAAAACTCCGAAAACTACGGCCCGGCACCGCTACAGCGATTCGGAGAGGTCGCGGCCGCCAAATCCCGCGAGCGGCCCGTGGATCCCCCGAATGAGCGCGAGCGCCTTGAAGCGCTCCCCCATTTCGCCCGGGAGCATCAGCGTCGCCGCCGACTGCCGGAGCGCCAGCTGGGCGCGCTCCGGCCTTCCCGCCGACAGCCGCGCCAGCTCCCGCTCGACGCCCGTCGCGATCAGGTAATGCGCCTGCGTCGTGAATCCGCCGACCGTAAGCCCCGCGGCGGCGCCCGCCTCCGCGAGGCCCGTGAAATCCACCCAGGCCGTCAGGTCCTGGATGCCGGGATTCGCGAGGACATCGTTCACGCGGCGATGCTGGCGGAAGGCGCACAGCGAGCCGCCGGCGCGCGAGGGATGGTAGTACTGCGCCCGCGGCAGGCCGTAGTCGACGAGGAGGATCGCGCCGCGCTCGAGCGTCGCCGCCGTGTCGGCGAGCCACGCCGCGTCCCGCGTGCGAAGCTCCGACACGAAACCCGGGGCCATGCCGTCGG
>DASSUY010000244.1:0-3496 GCA_035706525.1 Steroidobacteraceae bacterium | reverse complement strand
GCCCCCGACGACGAAGCCCGTGACGCCGTGGTCGATGACCTCGGGCACGGCGCCGCGGCGGTGGGCGATGACCGGCGTGCCGCAGGCGAGCGCCTCGATCATCACGATGCCGAACGGCTCCTCCCAGTCGATCGGGAACAGCAGGGCGGCCGCGGAGCCGAGGAACTCCTGTTTCTCCCCGTCGCTGATCTCGCCGAGGTACTCCACGTGGCGCTGCCGGAGCAGCGGCGCGATCGACTCCTCGAAGTAGACGCGGTCCGCGCGGTCCACCTTCGCGGCCACGCGGATCGGCATCCCAACCTGCCGCGCGATCTCGATGGCCCAGTCGACGCGCTTCTCCGGCGAGATGCGGCCGAGGAAGGCGAGGTAGCCGCCGCGGCCGCTGCCGGGCCGGAACAGGTCCTCCGGGAGCCCGTGGTGGACCGTGCCGAGCCAGTGGGCGCCGGGCAGCGGGCGGCGCTGCGCCGTGGAGATCGAGACGACCGGCATCTCGGCGAACTCCCGGTAGACCGGCAATAGATCCGGGATGTCGAGCCGGCCGTGGAGCGTCGTCAGCTGCGGCGTGGTGCAGCGGCGGGACAGCGGGTAGTGCAGGTAGTCGACGTGGAAATGGATGACGTCGAATTCGCGGGCGCGCTGGTAGACGCGCTCCAGCATGACCAGGTGGTGCGCGATCGGGTCGATGCAACGGTTGTCCAGCCGCAGCGAGCGCGGGCAGCCCGGCACGAGCCGCGCCCGCGTGCGCGAGTCGCCGCTCGCGAACAGGGACACCTCATGGCCCTGGCGGACCAGCTCCTCGGTGAGCCAGGACACGACGCGCTCCGTGCCGCCGTAGTACCGGGGCGGCACGCTCTCGTAGAGGGGAGCGACCTGGCAGATGCGCATAACCCTGCGATGACAGCATGGCCCGGGCGGGCGACGCTGTCGGACGGATCCGCGGGCGGGGCGTCAGGCGATTCGGGCGGCCGCCGTGCGCGATCTCAGGATTTCGCGCTTTGCGTGGACATGCGGTGCATCCACCAGCCGACGAGCAGGAGCGCCGCGAGGCCCGCCCACTGCCCCGGCTGCCAGGCCCCCGGCACCGCCAGCACGTCGGCGTCCTTGGTGGCCGCGATGGGGATCGCGATCAGGACGCCGATCAGCGCCTCGCCCGCGATCAGGCCGGCCGAGAACAGGAGGCCCGTCTGCTTCAGCTGCTCCGGGTCGCCGCCGGGGTTCCGCCGGCGGTGCCAGCGGGTCGCGAGCTCGGCGATGAGGCCGCCGGCGAAGATCGGCGTCGACAGCTCGAGCGGCAGGTAGATGCCGACGGCGACCGCGAGCACGGGCGCGCGCCAGCTCGCGCGGCGGTGCTTCAGCCATTCGTCGAGCGCGATCACGACCGCGCCGACCGCGGCGCCGATCGCGACCATGTTCCAGGGAAGCCCCGCACCGAAGATGCCGCTCGCGACCGAGGCCATCAGCGTCGCCTGCGGGGCGGCCAGCGGCGTCGCGCCGGGGAAGGCGGGCGTGCCGATGCCGTTCGCCTCGAGCAGGAGGTTCAGCACGGGCGCCATGATCGCGGCGGAGGCGATCGCGCCGATGCCGATCATCACCTGCTGGCGCCAGGGCGTCGCGCCGACGAGCTGGCCGGCCTTGAGGTCCTGCAGGTTGTCGCCGGCGACCGCCGCCGCGCAGCAGGTCACCGCGCCGATCATGATCGCGGCCACCGGCCCGACGGTCGAGCCGTGGCCCATGAACGCGAGCAGCACGAGCGAGGCGAAGAGGATCGTCGAGATCGTGATGCCGGACACCGGGTTGTTCGAGGAGCCGACGAGGCCCGCCATGTAGCCGCTCACCGACGAGAACACGAAGCCGGCGATCACCATGATGACGGCCATCGTGAAGGCGATGCCGAGGCTGCCGACGACCGCGTGGTAGAGCGCGAAGAGCGGGAGCACGAAGAGCGCGATGCCGGTCATGATGGCCTTCATCGGCAGGTCCCGCTCCGTGTGCGGGACGCCGGCCATCGAGCCGCCCTTCATCGACATGCCCGTGCGGACGCCGGAGAGCAGGGACTTGCGCAGCGACCAGAGCGACCAGAGGCCGCCGATCAGCATCGCCCCGACGCCGATGTAGCGGATCTGCCGGCTCCAGATCAGGCCCGCCGCGTCGGCGGCCGGCAGGCCCGCGAGCTGCGCCGCGAGCTCCGGGTTCTGGTCGATCATGAAGTTGTTGTAGATGGGGATGAACACCCACCAGGACAGCGCGCCGCCCGAGAGCATCAGGCAGCCGATGTTGAAGCCGACGATGAAGCCGACGCCGAGCAGCGCGGGGGAGAGGTTGATGCCGAAGAAGCCGATCGTGCGGTCGCCGAAGTAGCGCGCGACCGCGAAGGACTCCGGCGAGAAGCGGAAGCCCGACAGCATCAGCTTGAAGAGTGCGCCGCAGCCCGCCGCGAGCGAGAGCGCCTTCAGCCCGCGCCCCGGGTCCTCGCCGACCTTCAGTACCTCGGCGGTCGCGACGCCCTCGGGGAACTGCAGGCCCTGGTCGAGGATCAGCGTGCGACGCAGCGGCACCGAGAACAGCACGCCGAGCAGGCCGCCGAGGCCCGCGATCGCGAGCACCCACCAGTAATCGAAGCGTGCCCAGTGGCCCATGATCACGAGCGCGGGCACCGTGAAGATGGTGCCTGCCGCGATCGAGGAGGCGGCCGAGGCGCCGGTCGCGACGATGTTGTTCTCGAGGATGTTCGAGCGGCCCATGAGCCGCAGGACCCCCATCGAGACGACCGCGGCGGGAATCGCGGTCGCGACCGTGAGGCCCGCGAAGAGCCCGAGGTAGGCGTTCGCCGCGGCCAGCAGCACCGCGAGCACGAGCGAAAGGGCGATGGCGCGGACTGTCAGCTGCGCCGGGTCGTGGGCGTTCATCGGCGGTCCCCCGTCTGTCGATCCGACGTCACTGCGACCAGCCGCAGGCGCGGCCGCGGTTCTGCTCCCCGAGCCACTGCATCAGCGGCTGGAAGTACTCGATGATCGCGCTCGCATCCATCGTGCGCTCGCCGGTCAGCTTCTCGATCGCGTCCTGCCAGGGACGGCTGCGCCCGAGCGCGAGCATTTCCTCGAAGGCCTTGCCGGCCTCCTTGCTGCCGTAGACGGAGCACTCGTGCAGGGGTCCGGTGAAGCCCGCCTTCCGGCAGAGCGCGCGGTGGAACTGGAACTGCAGCACGAACGAGAGGAAGTACCGCGTGTAGGGCGTGTTGCCCGGCACGTGATACTTCGCGCCCGGGTCGAAGTCCGCCTCGCTGCGCGGGATCGCCGAGTCGACGCCCTGGTACTTGCGCTTCAGCTCCCACCAGGCAGCGTTGTAGCGCTCGGGCGGGATCGCGCCCGAGAACACGCCCCAGCGCCACTGGTCGATCAGCTTGCCGAAGGGCAGGAAGGCGATCTTGTCGGCCGCGATCTTCATCTGTTCATTGAGCACGGCTTCGCGCGAGGGTTGCGCCTGCTTCACCAGTCCC
>DASSUY010000243.1:0-8875 GCA_035706525.1 Steroidobacteraceae bacterium | reverse complement strand
AACGCAATCGTATTGCCGCACTGGATCATCGCCGCGATCGCGATCGTGCCGCGCGGCGCCCATCCGTCGTACGCGCACGGCCACTACGCGCGCGACAACGATTTCTACCTGCGGTGGGACGCGATCGCGCGCGACCGCGAGCGGTTCGCCGCGTGGATCGAGCGGCACGTTCGGGGTACCCGCGACCATCGCGAGTTCCTCGCCAGCCTCCGCGAGGCGGCGTGAAAACCCTTTCCGTCGTACGCGTGCTCAGCCGGGCGGGGACCCCTCGCTCGCGCGGCCGGAAGTTACGCGCTCGCTCGGGGAACCCGCCCGGCCTGCGCGCGCCCGGCGCAGCGGAGGCTTCACGCATTCGCTCGCGGGGCCTCGCCAGCGGGCGGGCCGCAAGCGATGCCCCGCGCTGCCGGCAGGCGCGCGCGAGGTGGCGGGGTGCCCGCGAGCAAACTCGTAAGTTCGGGCGGAGTTTGCGAGCGGGCAACCCCGCCGGATCCCGCGCGCGCCTGCCGCAGCGTGGCGAATCGATCCCTGTCCGGGCAATCGGCTGGGCTGGCGCATGAGCGGGTGTACGCGCGACGAGATGATGACCGTCGCCGCCGCGCGCCTCCTGCGCGACGGCCAGGTCTGCTTCGTCGGGATCGGGCTGCCGAGCGCCGCCTGCAACCTCGCCCGCCTGACGCACGCGCCGAACCTCGTCCTGATCTACGAGTCGGGCACGATCGGCACGAAGCCGACCGTGCTGCCGCTCTCGATCGGCGACGGCGAGCTGGCGGAGACGGCGACCTGCGTGGTGCCGCTGCCGGACATCTTCAGCGACTACCTGCAGGCCGGCCGCATCGACGTCGGCTTCCTCGGCGCGGCGCAGATCGACCGCTTCGGGAACCTGAACAGCACGGTCATCGGCCCCTACGAAAGGCCGAGGACACGCCTGCCGGGCGCGGGCGGCGCCACCGAGATCGCGGCGCACGCGCGCGAGGTCTTCATCGTCATGAAGGCCTCGCCCCGCAGCTTCGTGAAGAAGATCGACTTCACGACCAGCGCCGGCCGCTTCGGGAACCGCGCGGCCAGCGGCGCGCGGGGCGCCGGGCCCTCGGTCATCGTCACCGACGTCGGCATCCTGAAACCGCACGCGGAATCCGGGGAGTTCGCGCTCTCCGTGCTCTACCCCGGCATGTCCGCGGACGAGGCGCGCGCCGCCATCGGCTGGCCGCTGTCTGTCGCATCCGAACCCGAAACCTGCGCGGCGCCGACGGCGCCGGAGCTCGAGGCGCTGCGCGCGCTCGAGGCCCGGACCGCCGCCGCGCACCGTGAACCCGTGAGGCTTCCCCTATGAATGCATCCGTCCGCCCCGCCGGCGCCTTCAAGAACCCGCACATCAAGACGGAGCTGCCCGGGCCGAAAGCGCGCGCGATGATCGAGCGCGACGCCAAGGTCGCCTCGCCCTCCTACCCGCGCGACTACCCGTTCGTGATCTCGCACGGCCGCGGGACCGAGGCCTGGGACGTCGACGGCAACCGCTTCCTCGACTTCGCCGCGGGCATCGCGGTCTGCGCGACCGGCCACGCCCATCCGCGCGTCGTGAAGGCGGTGCAGGAGGCCGCAGGCAAGTTCCTGCACATCTCGAGCGACTACTGGCACGAGGAGATGACCTCGCTCGCCGAAAGGCTCTCGGCGCTCGCGCCGATGAGCGAGCCGGGCATGGTGTTCTTCTGCCAGTCCGGCACGGAATCCGTCGAGGGCGCGCTGAAGCTCGCGCGCTACGTCACGAAGCGCGGCCGCATCCTCGCCTTCCTCGGCAGCTTCCACGGCCGCACGATGGGCTCGCTGTCGCTGACGTCCAGCAAGTACACCCAGCAGGCGGGCTTCTTCCCGACGATGCCGGGCGTGACGCACGTGCCCTACCCGAACAGCTACCGCCCGCTCTTCGCAGGCAGCGACCAGGGCAAGGCCGTGCTCGACTACATCCGCATGCTGTTCGAGCGCAACCTCCCGCCGGGCGAGGTCGCGGCGATCGTGGTCGAGCCGCTGCAGGGCGAGGGAGGCTACCTCGTGCCGCCGCCCGGCTTCCTCGCAGGACTTCGCGAGATCTGCGACGAGCACGGGATCCTCCTGATGTTCGACGAGGTGCAGTCCGGCATCGGCCGCACGGGGAAGATGTTCTGCGCCGAGCACTCGGGCGTTAAGCCCGACATCATGACGCTCGCGAAGGGCCTGGGCTCGGGCCTGCCGATCGGCGCAGTCGTCGCGCGCGCGAGCCTCATGAAGCAGTGGAAGAAGGGCGCGCACGGAAACACCTTCGGCGGCAACCCGGTCTCCTGCGCCGCCGCGAACGCGACGATCGAGCTGGTGCGCGAGCAGTACGCCGCGAACGCGGCCAGGGTCGGCGCGCACTTCATGAAGCGCCTGAACGAGATGAAGGCGGACTACCCCTGCATCGGCGAGGTGCGCGGCCTCGGCCTCATGATCGGCGTCGAGATGATCGAGAAGGACGGCTCACCCGCGCGCGCGATGGTCGACCGCCTGCTGCACCACGCCTACCGGAACGGGCTGCTGCTGCTCTCCTGCGGCGTGTCGACGCTGCGATTCATGCCGCCGCTGTGCGTGACCGAGGCCGAGGTGGACGAGGCGATCGTGTACCTCAGGCACTCGCTCGACGAGGCGCTGGCGGGCAAGGCGTGAGGGCCTGCGGCCGCGCCCTGCTCGCCATCCCGGCGCTCCTCGCCGCGGCGGCGGCGTCGGGCGCGGGCCGCGAGCCGGTCCTCAGGCAGGTGGACCTTCCGCACAACTATTACTGGCGCGAGCTCTACATCCCGCAGGTGACGTCCGGGCCGTCGTCTCTCGCTTTCATGCCCTCGGGCGAGCTCATCTACGCGATGCGCGGGTCGCTCTGGCGCCAGGCCGTGCCGGGCGAAGACGCCACGTCGCCCCGCGAGGTCACGCATCCCGTCGCGGCCTACGACCACCAGCCCGACGTCGCGCCGGACGGCCGCTCGGTCGTGTTCACGCGTTACGACGGCAAGGGTTTCGAGCTGTGGCGCCACGGGTTCGAAGGCGGCGGCGAACAGGCGCTGACCGCGAACGGCGGCGTCAACCTCGAGCCGCGCATCTCGCCGGACGGCCGGCGGCTCGTCTTCGTCTCGACGGCCGGCACCGGCCACTTCAACCTGAAGATCGCGGACCTGACGGACGCGGGCCTCGCCAACGAGCGCGATCTCGTCGCGCCGCGCGAGAGCCGGATTGACCGCTACTACTATTCGCGGCACGACCATTTCATCAATCCGTCCTGGTCGCCGGACGGGAAGCGCGTCTGGTACGTCACCAACACGGAGATACCGTGGGGAACGGGCAAGATCTGCTCCGTCGCGGTCGAGGGCGGCGACATCGCCTGCCTGGACAAGCACCAGCTCGAGACCTCCTGGGCGGCGCGGCCCGAGGTCGGCCCCGACGGCACGCGCATCCTCTTCTCCAGCTACCACGGCGGGCAGTGGCACCAGCTCTGGCTCACGACCGCCGACGACGCCGCGCCCCTGCCGCTGACCTACGGCGAGTTCGACCGCCGCAGTGCGCGCTGGTCGCCCGACGGGAAACGCATCGCCTACATCAGCAACGAAGGCGGCGATACGTCCCTCTGGGTGCAGGAGGTCTTCGGCGGCGCGAGGGTCCAGCTCGCCTCGGACCTGCCGCTGCCGCAGCCACCCGGTTACGTGCTCCTGCAAATCAGGCCGCAGGACGCGCAGGGCCGGCGGGTTTCCGCGCGCGTTTCGGTGCTCGCGAGCGACCGGCGCTGGTACGCGCCCGTCGGCGCCTGGATGCACGGCGACGAGCTGTACGACCGCACGCAGTTTCCGGGCGAGGTCCGCTATTTCCACTGCCCCGCGGCCTACCCGCAGTGCCCGGTGGTGATTCCGGCGGGCCGGACGATCGTCCACGTCCAGAACGGGTTCCGGAAGAAGCCCGTCCTCCTCGAGCGGGAATTCAGCGAGCGGCTGCCGATCGAGCTCCCCGTGACCCTGGCGGACAACGACCTGCCCGCCGACTTCGGCCGCTTCCTCTCCGCCGACCTGCACGTGCACATGAACTACGGCGGCCACTACCGCGCGACGCCGGATACGCTGCTGGGGCAGCAGGATGCCGAAGACCTCGACGTGGTCTACAACCTGCTCGTCAACAAGGAAGAGCGCATCCCGGACATTTCGTATTTCCGGCCGGACGGCGGCGCGGATCCCGCGAGCGGGAGGCGGCTGCTCTTCCACGCGCAGGAGTTCCACACGAGCTTCTGGGGCCACATGGGGCTCCTGAACCTCGAGGACCACTACCTGCTGCCGGACTACGCGGCCTACCGGCACACGGCGCTCGCGAGCCCCTGGCCGCACAACGGCGCGATTGCCGATCTCGCGCATGCGCAGGGCGGCCTCGTCGGCTACGTGCACGTCGCGGATGCGCCCATCGACCCGCCGAACGAGAAGGTCCTCTCGTACGAGCTTCCCGCGGACGTCGCCCACGGCAAGCTCGACTACATCGAGGTGATGGGCTTCTCCGACCACCACATCACCGCGGGCATCTGGTACCGCTTCCTGAACCTCGGCTTCCGCCTGCCCGCCGGCGCGGGTACGGACGCGATGACGAACTACGCATCGCTCCGCGGCCCCGTCGGGCTCGTGCGGGTGTTCCTCGACACCGGCGGCGAGCGGACGCCGGGCGCGCTCGCGTCCGCGCTGAAGAACGGACAGACCTTCGTTTCCAACTCGGCCCTGCTCGGGCTCACGATCGACGGCAAGCGCCCGGGCGAGGCGCTGCCACGCGCCGGCAACTACCCGGCCCGCGTCGCGATGCGCTCGCCGGTCCCGATGGACCACCTCGAGCTCGTGCAGAACGGCCGCGTGGTCAAGTCCTTCCGTCTCAGGGGCGATCGCACGGCATTCGACTGGAGGGGCTCGATCGACCTGGACGGCGGCTGGGTCGTGCTGCGCGCCTTCAACGACCAGGCGCATCCCTGGGTGCTCGACCTCTATCCCTACGCGACCACGAGCCCGGTCTACGTGCAGGGGCCCGCGCCGGCCGCACCCGCGGACGCCGCGTACTTCTCCGCCTGGATGGATCGCGTCATCGACGCGGCCCTGGCCCGCGGCGGCTGGAACGACGAACAGGAAAAGGCCGACACGCTCGCCTACCTCGAGGAATCCCGCGCGACGTACCGCGCGCTTGCGTCGAAGAAAGGAGACGCCCGCCCATGATCCGACCCCGCCTCCTAGCCGGCCTCGCTGCCGGCAGCCTGCTCGCCCTTTCCGCCTTCGCCGCGGAGCCCGCGCGGTTCAGCCTCGACGACTTCACGCGCATCGCGAACGTCACCGAGCTCGACCTGTCGCCCGACGGCGAATGGGTCGTGTACAGCGTCGGCACGGCGAACCTCGAGGAGGACGAGCCACAGTACGACCTCTGGCGCGCGCGTTTCGACGGCAGCGGCAAGCGTGCGCTGACCCACACCGAGGACGAGGACGAGTACAGCCCGGCCGTCAGCCCCGACGGCCGCTGGATCGCGTTCCTCTCGGATCGCGGGGACGAGGATGCCGAGACTCAGGTCTGGGTCATGCCCGCGGATGGCGGCGAGGCCGAGGCGCTGACCGACTTCCCGGGCGGCGTCGAGGAGTTCGCCTGGGCGCCCGACAGCGCGCGCCTCGCCGTGATCGCGAACGACCCGGAGCGGCCCGACGGCGAAGAGGAGCCGAAGCAGCCCGAGCCGATCGTCATCAACCGCTACTACTTCAAGGAGGACTACCACGGCTGGGTGACCGACCGCCGCGCGCACCTCTATGTCTTCGACGTCGCGAAGCGGAAGGCGACGCAGTTGACTTCGGGCGCCAACGACGAGGCCCTGCCCGCGTTCTCGCCGGACGGGCGGCGGATCGCCTACGTCACCAAGCGCGGCGGCGACCCGGACCGGCACCTGAACTACGACATCTACGTCGTCGAGGCCCGCGCGGGCGCCGAGGAAAAGCGGGTGACGGCGTTCACGGGCGCCGACAACGACCCGAGCCTCGAGTCGCCGATCGCCTGGAGCCCCGACGGCAAGCGCATCGCCTACGTCCAGCAGGGTGAGGACAAGTGGATCTACTACGCGCCCTGGTCGCTGGCGGTCGTCGACGTCGACTCCGGCGCCGTCACGCGGCCGCTCGGCACGGACGGCTTCCACACCAGGCCGCGCTTCACGGCCGACGGCAAGGCGCTCCTCGTCCTGGTCGAGGAGAGCCGCGTCACGCATCTCTCCCGCATCGACCTCGCGACCGCGGCCGTCACGCCGCTCACGACGGGCCCGCGCTTCGACTATGCCTACGACGTCGCGGCGAACGGGCGGGTGGCGGTGCTGGGCGGGGATGACGTTCACCCGTACCGGATCGAGGGGATTGAAAAGGGGACAGGCACCTTTGCCGCAGAGCCGGCAAAGGTGCCAGTCCCCCGGGTGATCGCCGACCACAACGAGTGGCTGAAGGACCGGACGCTCGCGCGCATGGAGGACATCCGCTTCAAGAGCGCGGATGGGACGTCGATCGACGGCTTCCTCATGAAGCCGGTCGGCTACGTCGCGGGGCGCAGCTACCCGGCGATCGTCCGCGTCCACGGCGGGCCGGTGTACCAGTTCAGCCACGAGTTCATGGAGGACTGGCAGGTCTTCGCCGCGAACGGCTTCGCGGTGATCGGCGTGAACCCGCGCGGCAGCTCAGGCCGCGGCTTCGAGTTCGCGAAGGCGATCTACGCCGACTGGGGCAACGTCGACACCGCCGACGTCCTCGCCGGCGTCGACCACGTCGTCAGGATGGGCGTCGCCGATCCCGACCGGCTCGGCATCGGCGGCCACAGCTACGGCGGCATCCTCACCGACCAGGTGATCGCGCGCGACAGCCGCTTCAAGGGCGCGGTGTCGAGCGCGGGCGTCGCCAACATCTTCGGCAGCTGGGGCGTCGACATGTACGTCCGCGAGTACGCGCTCGAGCTCGGCCAGCCCTGGCGCGACCGCGCGGCCTTCGAGCACGTGAGCTACCCGTTCTTCCACGCCGACCGCATCACGACGCCGACGCTGTTCCTCTGCAACGAGCTGGACGACAACGTCCCCTGCATCGGCTCGATGCAGATGTACCAGGCGCTCAAGACCCTGGAAGTGCCGACGCAGCTCGTGATCTACCCGAACGAGTACCACGGGCTGACGGTGCCGAGCTACCTCCGCGACCGCATGCGGCGGATGCTCGACTGGTACGAGCGCTACCTGGGCGTGCTGCCCGCCCGGCCGTAGCGGGCCAGGAGCTTCTTCAGCACGTCATGCGGGAGCGCCCTCGCCTCGTGGCCGGCATTGCCGGCCATGTCCCGCGCCGCGACCATCGCGTTGACGATGGCCTCCTCCGTCGCCTGCGCGGTCGCCTCGAAGAGCCCGTCGAGGCTGTCGTTGTCCAGGAACTTCGCGTCCAGCGTGCCGCTGCCCGTCATCGCGCCGGCGTTGGCGGTGGAAAACGCCACGATGAAGTCGCCGGAACCGTTGCCCGCATACGAGCCCATGCGCGCGAGCCCGAGGGCGGCGCGCTTCGCGATGCGGTCGAGCTGGTGCGGCAGGAGCGGCGCGTCCGTCCCGACCACGATGATGATCGAGCCGGTGTCGCCCCGCTCGCGCTCGCCGCGCTGCGCGTTCGTCGGGAGCTCCTGGCCGACCGGCACGCCCGCGATCCGCAGCGACGCGCGCGAGCCGTAGTTCGCCTGCACCAGCGCGCCGACGGCGTACGCCTGGCCTTCGAGCTTCACCCGGCGCGAGGACGTGCCGATCCCGCACTTGAAGATGTGGCAGATCATGCCGGTGCCGCCGCCGACGTTGCCCTCGTCAACCGGGCCCGGCTTCGCGCCCTCGATCGCGGCGAAGACGTGCTCGGGCTTCACGTGGAAGCCGTTGACGTCGTTCAGCTCGCCGTCCCAGGTCTCGGCGACGACCGGCGTCGACCAGAAGTAGCCGGAGGCGTCGGCGGTGCCGTGCTTCACGCGCCATTCGATCGTCGCCTGGTGCACGGTGCCGACGCTGTGGGTGTTCGTGAGCATCACGGGGCCGTCGAGCATCCCGGACTCCTCGACCCAGTCCCGTCCCGTCATCTCGCCGGCGCCGTTCAGCACGAAGCTGCCGGCGAACACCGGCGTCGTGAGCGTGTCCTTGCCGCGCGGCAGGATGGCCGTGACGCCGGTGCGGACCTTGCGGCCGTCGGGGAGGTCCTCGATCAGCGTGACCTGGCCGACCGTCACGCCGGCGACGTCGGTGATCGCGTTCAACGGACCGGGGTCTCCGTCGAACGGCACGCCGAGGTCGCGCGCCCGGGGGCCGCCCTGGGCGGCGGACGCGGCGAGCGCGAGGGAGAACGCAAGGATGCTACGCATTGCGCGGAAACGGATGGACAAGATGATGCAACCTCGCCGGGACCGGCCGCCGGCTTCGAAACTTTGGGGCCGCCATGCTATCAGCAATTATGATGTGCCCGAGGGGGTGTCCGGTATGAACCATTTTCGCGCGGCCCTCGCCGCATGCCTCGCCTGCGCCGCGCTGGCCCTTTCGCCCGCGCGCGCGGACACCGTCGTCGTGCACGCGGGTCGCGTGCTCGACGTCGAGCGCGGAGCGTACCTGCCCGACCGCGCTATCCGGATCGAGGACGGGCGCATCGTCTCGGTCACGCCCTGGAGCGGCATCGCGCGCGGCGCGCGCCTCATCGACTGGTCCGCGTACACCGTGCTGCCGGGGCTCATCGACCTGCACACGCACCTGGTCGGCGACATCAGCTCCGCGGACGTCAACGCCCCGCTCTCGAGCTCGGCCGCGCGCGACGCGCTCATGGGCGCCTCCCACGCCCGCGCGACG
>DASSUY010000242.1:0-2166 GCA_035706525.1 Steroidobacteraceae bacterium | reverse complement strand
ATCTGCACCCACCCGGCGGCACGAGTCCACGAGCTCGTGCCCGCGGCGTGGAAGGAACGCTACGCCGCACTCGCGGCGCGCTGAGCCCACCCCCTCGACCGGTCAAGCGCCGATCGCGGGCGACCGCCGGACGCTTACGGTGAAGGCGACCATCAAGCGCATGCTCGACGCCGGCGAGTTGCGGAAGGCCGGCGAGCGTCGCGGGACGCGCTACTTCCCGCCCGGTGCGGGGCGCCTGCCGGGCGGCGCGAAGACGAAGGGCCGCCGGCGCGCGGCCAAGAAGACGGCGCGGAAGGTCCGGCCATCCGCGACGATCAAGCCCGCTCGGAGGCTCGCGAAGGGCGCGACCCGTAGGACGGCGATCGTCCCTGCCGGCGCGATCGCCCGGCCGACGACCGACGTGCCCGAAGCGCTCGCCGCACGCTGACGCCGTAACGGCCGCGCCAAGAAGACGAAGGCCGCGTAGAATCCGTGCCGGGAGGGAGCTCAGAAGGCGGTTCCCCCTCTCTCCCGCGACAGATCGGTTCCCCCAGGGGAGCGCCGTCGGCAGGACGGCGCTCCCCGTTTCGTTCGAGAGGGCGACCGGGCGCGGGACGCGCTGCTGCCGTCCTTCGGCCTCTGGCAAACCACGAAGTCAGGCGGGCGCTCATGCTCGCGCAGCTGATCACGGCCGGCCGGGCGCCGCTTACCACCATCGAAATACGCCCCTCGTGGCCCCGCCAAGCCCGATCCGGAAGGCAACCCGGCAATGGCGTCGCCAAAACGAGCACGTTGCCGGGTTCGATCCGGAAGACCGATTGATGAATGCGGCCGGCTGCCGGATTCGGATCGGCGTTCACGGTGGCGTCAGGCCCAATCCGGCAACCGAATCCGGAAGCGATTCCGGAAGACGGAAGCGATCGCACGGCAACGCGGCAACGCGGGGCCCCCTTTAGGGGGCCCGCAGCTTGCCGGGTTCGTTGCCCCCCCCGCTGGAAGAGCCACTCTCCAGGCGAGAGCGGTGCGTTGTCGATTGACCCGCATGTGAAGGGCTCCCCCTCGTCCTCCAAGACGTGCACCCTCCAGGCGATCGTGGCCGACTACCGCCGCACCTACGGCTGCGCACGGGCGTGGGTCGCCTATCACAAGCGCCAGCGGCCCGTCGCCGTCGCCCTGGACGTGGTTGCCTCCTGGCGCGATCGCGAAGGCAAAGTCTACGCCCACCAGGCCCGTGTCCCCCGCCGGGCGAAGGTGGAGGCCGGGAACCGCATCCGCGCGCTCGACCTCGCCGGCGTCCGCACCTTCGATGACCTCTTCCATCGCGTGCAGGACGCGATCGGGAGCGTACGCGGGATCGGGGATCTCGCCGTCTACGACGCCGCGACGCGCATTGGAGCGAGCCTGGGCGTCTGGCCGGAGCAGGTCTACGTCCACGCGGGCGTGCGCCAGGGCGCGCGCGCACTGGGCCTGGACGCGAACCGGCGCTCGCTTCCGGTCAACGCCTTCCCACCGGAGCTCCGGCGCCTCGACCCATGGCAGATCGAGGACGTGCTGTGCATCTACAAGGACCAGCTCCCGCGCATGGCGCGGCAGTCCGGCCAGGTGAGCCGTGGAACGGCCTGACTGCCTCGAGCTCGCGATCCGGTTCGCCTGCGGCTTCGCCTTCGCGTGGTACGCCGTGGGTCGATTCGCTTCCGGCTGGCCGCCGGCCGTCGCGGGACTGGTCGTCGGGGTCCTGGCGGCCTGGCTCGGCGACCGTCTCTGGCATGCTCTCGCACGCCTCGCCCCGTGGCGGCGCTGACGGTGACGAGCGCGCGCCTGAAGCCGCCGGCACAGTGCCGCTCACCGCGCGACACTCATAGTCTGCCGCCGAATGCGGGGAACCTCCGGTGAACCAGCGGAGAACGTCGCATTTCAAGTTCACCGATTGAACGCGGATCGCGTCCAAGTTCACCGACCAGGACCTTACAAACGCTCCGAAATCGGCCGTGGCGCCGCCGGGAACCGGGGTCGGTTCACCAAGTTCACCGCTCCAAGCCCCCCTCTGGCGGTGTACCACCGGTGAACCAGAAACGGCCCGAAAACGGGGGTCACCCGCCCCGTCTGCCAGACTGGCACGCCCATTTACTTCCTGGACGCGCAATGCGGAGACGTACGCTCCGAAGTCGAAGCGATGGTGACCCAGTG
>DASSUY010000241.1:0-17527 GCA_035706525.1 Steroidobacteraceae bacterium | reverse complement strand
CTCGCCGCGCGCACGATCGTCGCGCCGCGACAGCTGCCAGTCGGGGCGCTCACCGCCCTGATCGGCGTGCCGCTCTTCCTCGTCCTCGTGCGGCGCGCCGCGCGCGACTGAAAAAACATTTCGCGCGCGACGCGCGCGGGTTATGTCAATCGGCGGCGAAGTTATGTCAATACGCGTCGATACGCGCGCTTGAGCGAACGCCATCTTTCACTTGCGAGCGACATATTGCGGGCGTAAGTTCCGCGCTGAACACGCGCGCGCGGATGTTTCCGGTGCGCGTGTCAGCGTAGGGGGAGACGGCCGCGGCGACGCCCACCTGGCGCGCGCAGCCCACACACAAGGGGAGACTTCTACATGTCGCAACGGATCACGCGATCCCTGGTCGCGTCGGCTGTCGCTGCCGTACTCACGGGCGTTTCGGCCCATGCGGCGACCCAGCCCGCCACCGACCTCGCCATCAATCGACTGAAAACCGAGCTTTCAGCCCAGAGCATCAGCAGGAATCCCGCCACCGGCGCCGCGCGCTTCGTGCGCATCGCGCCCGAGACCGAGCTGCGGCTCGCCGACGGCGCGCAGGCGCAGGCCCAGCCGATGACGCGCGAGCGCGAAGCCTCGCTCAACCTCGCGGCAGCCGGCTTCCTCAACCAGTACGGCGCGGCCTTCGGCCTGCGCTCGGGCGCGGCGGACCTCGAGCTGCGCAAGTCCGAGGCCGACGACATCGGCCAGACCCACCTCACCTACGAGCAGCGCTACAAGGGCCTCCCGGTGTTCGGCTCGGCGCTCAAGGTCCACTTCGACGGCACGGGCCGCATCTCGGTCGTGAACGGCACGGTCGTCCCCGACATCAACGTCGCGACGACCCCGAGGCGCACGAAGGCCGAGGCGGAAGCGACCGCGATTGCCTTCGCAAAGGCGAAGGGCGGCCGGGTCATGAGCAGCCGCCTGCTGGTCTACCGCGAAGGGCTCGTCAAGGGCGTGCCCGGCGAGAACCGCCTCGCCTACGAAGTCGAGGTCATGAGCGCGAAAGGCATCCGCGACTTCGTGTACATCGACGCCGTCAGCGGCAAGCCCATCGACAAGATTTCCGGCACGCCGGATGCGCTCAGTCGCCGCGCCTTCGACGCACAGGGCGCGGCGGCGCCCGGCCCGAACTACCCGGGAAGCCCGTACTGGGTCGAGGGCGATCCGTTCCCGACGGCGAGCACCGAAGCGAACAACATGATCCAGGCGTCGAAGGAGACCTACGACCTGTACAAGCGGGCCTTCGGCCGGGACTCGTTCGACGGCGCCGGCGCGACGATGGACTCCATCTTCAACCGCGGCAACGCCTGCCCGAACGCTTCCTGGAACGGCGTCTTCATCTCGTTCTGTCCCGGGCTCACGACGGACGACGTGACGGCGCACGAGTGGTCGCACGCGTACACGCAGTACACGGATGGCCTGGTCTACGCCTGGCAGTCGGGCGCACTCAACGAGGCCTCGTCCGACATCTTCGGCGAGATCGTCGACCGGCTGAACACCTCCGACGCGGTGCCGGGCAACAACGCCCGCGACCCGGGCGGCGCCTGCACCGTTCACACGGTGCTGCCGTCGACGGTCACGGTGAACTCCCCGGCAGGCATCGCGGGCGTCAAGCAGGCGGGCGATGCGGCCGGCTTCGGCGACCAGGAATTCGACCTCACGGCCGACGTCGTGCTGGTCGATGACGGCATCGCGGGCGGAACGACGACCGACGGCTGCGAGACGCCGTATGCGAACGCCGCCGCGGTCGCCGGCAAGATCGCGCTCGTCGATCGCGGTCTCTGCACGTTCACGGTGAAGGCGGCGAATGCCCAGGCGAACGGCGCCGCGGGCATCCTCGTCGCGAACAACGCGGCGGGCCCTGCCCCGGGCCTGGGAGGCGTGGACCCGACGGTCACGATCCCGGTCCTTTCCCTCTCGCTGGCGGATGGCAATGCCATCAAGGCCAATTTCCCCGTCAACGCGACGATGACGAAGGGCGCGACCGGCACCGACAACTCCGCCCGCTGGCTTGTGGGCGAGGACAGCACGGCGGTCGGGCTCGAGGGCGCGCTGCGCGACATGTGGGAGCCGAACTGCTACGGCAACCCGAACCGCGTCGGCGACCCGATGTACTGGTGCGATGCGACCGACAACGGCGGCGTGCACATCAACTCGGGCGTCGACAACCGCGCATTCTCCCTGGTCGTGGACGGCGGCACGCACAACGGCGTGCAGGTCTTCCCGATCGGGCTCACGAAGGCGGCGCACATCTGGTTCCGCGCGAAGCTCGCCTACCAGAACTACACGACTGACTTCGCCGAGCACGCGGATGCCCTCGAGCAGTCGTGCAAGGATCTGAAGGGCAAGAAGCTCAAGTCGCTCACGACGGGTGCGCTCACCAACGAGAAGATCACCGCGGGTGACTGCAACCAGATCAAGGCGGCCATGCAGGCCGTCGAGATGCGCGCGACGCCGGCCTGTGGCTTCCAGCCGCTGCTGGCCCAGAGCCCGCCGGCCGTCTGCCCGCCGAGCCCGAACGCCCCGAAGAACATCTTCGTGGACAACTTCGAGAAGGCGGCCAAGACCAAGAAGTTCTGGACGGTGAGCAACGAGTTCCAGTCGGGCGACTTCGGCGTCAACAACTGGGCGGTCGTCGGCAAGCTGCCGGACAAGAAGAAGGGCAAGGCCTTCTTCGCGGGGGATCCCGACGTCGGCACCTGCAACGTCGGCGACGACGCCACGTCCCTGCAGCACCTCGACCTCAAGCCCCTGCAGTTGCCGGCGAACGGGAACGCCCCGCGAATCAGCTTCGAGCACTGGGTCGCGACCGAGGCCGGCTGGGACGGCGGCAACGTCAAGATCAGCGTGAACGGCGGTCCGTACACGGTGATCCCGCAGGCGGCCTTCATCTACAACCCGCACAACGCGACGCTGATCCCGTCACCCAACAGCAACAACCCGCTGGCGGGGCAGCGCGCCTTCACCGGCGCCGACCAGGGCTCGACGCAGGGCACCTGGGGCACGACGATCATCGACCTGACAGGCGTCGCGGCACCGGGAGACATCGTGCGCCTGCGCTTCGACCTCGGGGCCGACTGCGGCTTCGGCGGCCGCGGCTGGTTCGTGGACAACTTCAAGTTGCAGCAGTGCCGCTGAGCGCCGCACTGCACTGATCCGCTTCGAGCGGTCACTCGCGGGGCGCCCACCGGGCGCCCCGCTTTTTTTGGCTGCCGGCTACCGGAGGCTGGGGCCGGGCGCGTCGCCGCGCCGCACGGCGAGCTGCGCGACCGGCAGGGAGGTCGCGGGCTTGCCCGAGACCGGCGCAGGCTCCAGGGCGCGGAGCTCGACCTGCCAACCCGCGAGACCGGCGGCGCGCGCCTCGCGGGCCGCCGTGTGCAGCTCGACCGTCGCGCGCTCCTCGCCGGCCCGGAGCGCGAAGCGCAGGACCGCGTCGCCCTCCCAGACGCAGGTCTCCCCGCGCGGACAGCGGGAATCCGAGACGACCTCGAGGAACGTGACCGCGAGCGCGCCGTTCGCGGCGCTCACTGTCCGGCCGAGCGCGACCTGCAGTTGCTCGACAGCGGCATCAGGTTCCGCAACCGGCGCCGCGTGCGGCGGTTCCGCCGCGGGCGCGGCGGTCCCGGGCGCCGCAGCGCATCCGCCGCCCGACGCGGCCAGGGCCAGGATCCAGGTCCATGCCAGGCGATTCATGGTTCAGGCGCCTCCTTCGCGCGGAAATCCGACGAGATGCCGCGCGTCGAGGCGGATGCCGATGCGCTCCCCGACCGCGTGGTCATGATGGCTGGGCGCGAAGGACAGCGCGACGGCGCCCGAGGGCAGCCGCAGGCGGTACTGGAACTCCGCGCCGCGGAAGCTGCGCTCGACGACCTCGGCGGCGAGCGGGCTTGCGTCGTCGTGGATCACGTCGTCGGGCCGCAGGAGCAGGTCGACGAGCGTTCCCGGCGGGGCCTCGCGCGTGAGCTGGCCCTCGATCACGCCGAGCTCCGTCGAGACGCGCCGGGGCCCCAGCACGGTGCCCGGAATGAACGTGCCCTCGCCCACGAAGTCGGCGACGAAGCGCGTCGTGGGCGAGTGATAGAGCTTCCAGGGCACGTCCCACTGCTCGAGCCGGCCGGCCTGCAGCACGCCGATCTCGTCAGCGATGGCGAAGGCTTCCCGCTGGTCGTGGGTCACGAGGAGCGCCGTCGCACCCTCCGCGACGAGCGCCGCGCGCACCGACTGCGCGAGCCCGGTGCGCACGTCGGCATCGAGGTTCGAGAACGGCTCGTCGAGCAGCACGAGCCGCGGCCGCGGCGCCAGGGCGCGCCCGAGCGCGACGCGCTGCTGCTGTCCGCCCGACAGCTCGTGCGGGTAGCGCCTTGCCTCCGCGGCGAGGCCGACGAGCTCGAGGAGTTCGGCGACGCGCCGCCGGCGCGCCGCCCGGGCAAGGTCGCGCAGCCCGAAGGCGACGTTGGCCGCGACGTCGAGGTGCGGAAAGAGCGCGAAGTCCTGGAACACCATGCCGATGCGCCGGCGCTCCGGCGGGACCCAGTCGCCGCCGCCGGACAGGCGCTCGCCGCCCGCAAACACCTCGCCCGCGTCGGGACGCTCAAAGCCCGCGATGCAGCGAAGCGCCGTGCTCTTGCCCGAACCGGAAGGCCCGAGCAGGCAGCCGATGCGCCCGGCCTCGACCCGCAGCGACAGCCGGTCGAGGGCGGCGACGCCGGGGAACCGGCGGGATACCTCACGCAGCTCGAGCCGCACGCTCCATCCTCCAGGTCAGCAGCGCGACGGGCAGGAGGCCCGCCGCCACGATCGCGAGCGAGGGCAGCGCCGCGCGCTCCCACTCCCCCTCCGCCGTCATCTCGAAGACGCGCACGGCCAGCGTGTCCCAGCCGAACGGCCGCGTCATCAGCGTGATCGGCATCTCCTTCATCACGTCCACGAAGACGAGCAGGAGCGCCGTGCCGATGCCGGCGCCGAGGAGCGGCAGGTGCAGGCGCGAGATGAGCTCGCGGGTCGCGAGGCCGAGCGAGCGCGCCGCTTCCTCGAGCGACGGCCGGATCCGCGAGAAGCCGCCCTGGATGGGCCCGTAGGCGACGGCGAGGAAACGCGCGACGTAGCCGAAGAGGAGCGCGAGCACCGTGCCGCTCAGCCAGAGCCCGTCACCGCCCAGGTGGGCCCGCCAGGCGGAATCGAACGCGCCGAGCGCCGTCACGACGCCGACCGCGAGCACCGTGCCGGGCACGGCGTAGCCGAGCGTCGCGAAGCGCGCGGCCGCGTGGGCGAGGCGCCCGGCGGAGGGCTTGCGGGTCGCATAGCCGAGCGCGACTGCGAGCGCGAGGCAGGCGAGCGCCGCCATGCCGGCGAGCGCGAGCGTCCGCATCACGTAGGCCACGTAGCGCCCATCGAGGTCGAAAGGCGCGACGGCCAGGGCCCAGCGCGCGAGCGCGACGGCGGGAAGCACGAAGGCGACGGCGAAGACCCCGCCCGCGAACGCCGTCGCGAGCCAGCCGCGAAAGCCCGGCAGCGCGAGGCGAAGCGGCGCCCGCGCGCCGGCATCGGCCGCCGTGTAGCGCCGCCGGCCGCGCGCGAGCCGCTCCGCGGCGAGCGCGAGGGCGACGAACGAGAGGAGGACGAGCGCGAGCAGGAGCGCGGTCTCGACCGAGAAGAGGCCGTACCAGGACTCGTAGATCGCGGTCGTGAAGGTGTCGTAGTTGAAGACCGAGACCGCCCCGAAGTCCGCGAGCGCCTCCATCGCGACCAGCGCCATGCCGCCCGCGAGCCAGGGCCGGGCCAGCGGGATCGCGACGCGGAACAGGCCCTGCCAGGGGCCGAGGCCCAGCGATTGCGCCGACTCGAGCACGCGCGCGCCGTGCGTCAGGAAGGCGCCGCGCGCCATCAGGTACACGTAGGGGTAGAGCGCGATGCCGATCACCGCCACGACGCCGCCGGCCGAGCGGATCGGCGGCAGCCAGAGGTCGTTCCCCAGCCAGGCGCGCAGCGCCGTCGGCACGATACCCGCGTAGTCGAGCGTCGCGACGGCGACGAAGGCCAGCACGTAGGCCGGCATCGCCATCGGCAGCAGCAGCGCCCAGGAGAAGAACGCGCGCCCGGGGAACTCGCAGGCCGCCGTCAGCCAGGCGAGCGCCGTGCCGAGGCAGCCCGCGACGGCGACGACGCCCACGGCGAGCACCAGGGTGTTGGCGGCGACGCGCGCGAGCACGTATTCGCGCAGGTGATCCCAGAGCGCCGGCTCGGCGCCCAGGGCGCCCTGCACGATGGCGGCGACGACCGCCGCCATCGGGAGCGCGACGAGGATCGCGACGCTCGCTGGGCCCGCCCGCGCGCTGGCCGCGTCCATGCCCCCTCCCGTCGCCGGCGGCTCAGCGCCAGCCGGCGCGGTCGATCAGCATCACCGCCTGCGGCTGGGTCTTGCCGATCAGGCCGACGTTCACGGTGTTCGGCTTGAAAGACCCCCAGGCGACGACTTCCGGCAGCGGCTCGACGTTCGCATTGGCCGGGAACTCGAAGTTCGAGCCGGCGAAGCGCTGCTGGATCGCCGGGGACGCGAGCCATTCCAGGAAGCGGATGGCCTCGGCGCGGTTCTTCGCGTGCTTCGTGACGCCGCCACCCGAGATGTTGACGTGCGTGCCCTTCCCCGCCTGGTCCGCCCAGAAGATCTGCACCGGGAAGTCCTTCTGCTCGTGCTGCAGGCGACCGAGGTAGTAGCTGTTCGTGATGCCGACGTCGCACTGGCCCGCCGCCATCGCCTTCAGCATGAGCGTGTCGTTCGCGAACGGCTCCGTGGCGAGGTTCGCGATCCAGCCGCGCACCATCTTCTCCGTCGCCGCCTCGCCCATGTCGTTGATGAACATGGCGACGAGCGACTGGTTGTAGACGGCCTTGCCGCTCCGCAGGCACAGCTTTCCCTTCCAGCGCGGCTCCGCGAGCGCCGCATACGTCGAGAGCTCCGAGGGCTTCACGCGCCCGGTCGCGTAGGCGATCGTGCGCGCGCGCACGGCGAGGCCGAACCAGTGGCCCTCGGGGTCGCGCAGGTGCGCCGGGATCGCGGACTCGAGCGCGGCCGAGCGGATCGGTTGCAGGAGGCCCGCCTGCGTCGCGCGCCAGAGGTCGCCCGCGTCGACGGTGATGAAGACGTCCGCGGGCGAATTCGGGCCTTCCGCCTTCAGCCGCTGGATGAGCGGGGCCCCGTCATCCGTGACGGACTTCACCTCGATGCCCCGCTCCTTCGCGTACTCCTGGAACAGCTGGTCGACCAGCTGGTACTTCCGCGCCGTATAGACCACGAGGGGCTCTCCGGCGGCCAGGGCGGGGCCGGAAAGCAGCGCGCCGGCGCGGACGGCGCAGGCGGCGATCGCGCGCAGGGGGACGGTAGGGAAGCTCATGAACGCCTCAAATATGGTTAATGAGAATGACTCTCATTAAGCATATCAGGTCTGCCGGGCGGCGGCACGGTCCTGCAAGTAGGCCTGGCCCTGGCGCATCAGGCGGGTGAAGCCGGCGGCATCCTGGTGCGCGACCAGCGCCTGCAGGCGCGTCACCGCCTCGACCAGGGCCGCCAGCGACTCCCCGCCGTACTGGTTCAGCGCCTGGATCTCGAAGTAGAGCGCGGGGCTCTCCTCCGCCACGCGCTCCGCGACCGCGAGCTGGGCATCGAAGGTCGTGCTCGAGAGCCGCGCGAGCCGGGGGGCCGCCTCGCCGCTCTCCGCGAGCGCCGTGAAGAAGGCGATGTTGATCGCGTGCGAGAGCCCGAGCACGTAGGCAATGAGGCGGTCGTGGTCGTCGAGGGTCGTGACCACCTGTTCCGCCATCGTCGAGGCGAAGAGCGCCTGCGCATCCGCGACGGCGTCCGGTCGGCCGACGTCCACGTGGATCACGTGGCGGCCGGAGAGCAGGTCCGTGTCCGGGCCGAACATCGGGTGCAGCGACGAGACGCGCACGCCCGCCTGGCGCAGCGACTCCAGCCCCTGCCGCAGGGGCGTCTTGAGCGAGCCGATGTCGACCACGAGGCCGGGCGGGCGGTGGCGCGCGAGCCGCGGGAGGATGGAGGCCGTGATGCCGAGCGGAGTCGCGACGACGATCAGCTCGTGGGAGAGTTCGTCCGACTGCCAGTCACCGCGATGCGCATGGACGCCGTCGCTGCCCGCGGGGTCCGCGACCTCGATCGCGTATCCCTGCGACTCCAGGAAATCGACGAACCAGCGACCCATCTTGCCGCGCCCGCCGATGATCAGCGCGCGCCGGCCGGCGCCCTGCCCCTGCGCGGCGACGCGCGCCTGTTCCTGGGTGGCGAGGGAGCTGCGGATCAGGAGCCGGAGCACGTTGTCCGCGAGCGCCGGCGGAATCCCGAGGTCGGCGGCGGCCTTGCGCGCGTTCATCAGGACTTCACGCTCGCGGTGGAAATCCCGCGTCGCCTGGCCGGTCGCGCGCTTCACGCGGGCGACTTCCTCGGACAGCCGCTGCCGCTCGGCGACGAGCGCGAGCAGCTCGGCGTCCAGTTTCGTCAGCCGCGCACGGAGCCCAGCAAGGTCCATTCCCCTGTGTACCGGCCCGCCTGCGATCGCGCAAGCAGGCCGGCTTCGGGGCGATCAGCCCGAGATGCTGAAGCTGAAGTACCAGCCCCCGTGCGGGTCATAGGCCCAGTAGGCCGGGCGATAGCCGCGCGCGTAGTAGTACGCGGCGTCGCGCCAGCCCGCGTCGTAACCCGAACGGTATCCGACGCTCACGGCCCGGCGGCGCCAATGCGGGTTGTGGCGGCCGTAGGCCAGCCAGTCGCGCCAGGCGAGCTCATAGCCTGAGCGGTAGCCGAAGTCGAAGGTGTAGCGCGGCGGCGGCACGTAGCGCCAATGGCGATGGTCTTGGCCCCGGTAGTAGCGCCAGCCGTCGTTGCGGCTGCCGTGGTAGACCCAACCGTGGCGGCGCCAGTCGTCGTCGCGGCGCCAGTCATTGTCGCGACGCCGATCGTGGTCGCGACGGCCGTCGTGGTCACCGCGTCCGTCGTGGCCCCGCCAGTCGTCGTGGTCGCGGTCGCGGTCGCCGCGGTGGTCGCGGCCCCGGTCGTCGCCCCGATGATCGCGACCGCGATCATGGTCGCGGCGGTGGTCGGCCGGCGGCGCGGTGCGTGCGGGCCGGACCGTGTCCGCGGACGCCTTGGGCGAAGCCGAAGGTTTTGCGTGGTCATTGGCCGCCGTGGCCGTTCCAGCCAGCAGCACGGCGAGCGAGGCAGCGGTCAGGACCTGTTTCAACATGGCGGCATCTCCGCTGATTGCGTTGGCGCCAGTTTCGGGGGGCCAAGCTGAATCGCCGCTTAACCGGCCCCGGCGCTAAGATTCGGCCATGCACGCGCCTTTCCAGGCCCTCCCGGACCCCCTTCCGGCGGACCCCATGCCGCTCGCTTCCACCTGGTTCCGGCAGGCCGCCGACGAGCAGGTCCAGCGCAACCCGAACGCGATGTGCCTTGCGACCGCGGACGAAGACGGGCGGCCTTCGGCGCGCATCGTGCTCTGCAAGGAGATCGTCGCCGACCCCGGCTACCTCGTCTTCTACACGAACTACCGCTCGCGCAAGGGCCGCGAGCTCGAGGCGCAGCCCTGGGCGGCCGTGGTGTTCCATTGGGACGCGCTCGGCCGCCAGCTCCGCGTCGAGGGGCCGGTCGTACACGCGCTGCCGAGCGAGAGCGACGATTATTTCGCAAGCCGTTCGTGGCGCAGCCGCCTCGCCGCCATAGCGAGCGAGCAGAGCGCGCCCATCGCCTCGCGCAAGCTCCTGATCGAGCGCGTCCGCGAGAGCGCTGAGCGCCTCGGCGCGCCGGATCCCTGGACTGTCCCCGACGACGACGCGGAGCCGGGCCTGCGCCTGCCCCGGCCGCCGCACTGGGGCGGCTATCGCCTCTGGGCCGCAACGGTCGAGCTCTGGTGCGAGGGCGAGCACCGCCTGCACGACCGCGCACGCTGGCGGCGCGTGATCGCGATGGCGGGCGACGGGCGCTTCCAGGCCGAGCCCTGGCAGCACGAGCGCCTGCAGCCCTGATCCCATGAATCCGCGCCTGGCCTGCCGCGGCGTCGATGTCGAAGTCGCGGGACGAAAACTCGTGCGCGGGCTCGAGTTCGAGGCGCGAGGCGGCGAGCTGATCGCGATCCTCGGCCGGAACGGCGTCGGCAAGACGCTCACGCTCCACACGCTCGCGGGCCTTCGCGCGCCCGCGGCCGGGCGGGTCGAGCTCGACGGCCGGCCGCTCGCCGGCTTCTCCCACCGCGAGCGCGCGAGGCGCATCGCGCTGCTGCTGCAGCTCACGGAGGATCCGTTTCCCTCGACCGTGCTCGAGACCGCCCTGATCGGCCGCCATCCCCACCTGCCGTTCTGGCAATGGGAGGACGATGCGGACTACGCCTGCGCGCGGGCCGCGCTCAGCGCCGTCGGGCTCGCGGAGGTAGGGGAGCGTCCCGTCGATTCCCTGTCCGGCGGCGAGCGGCGGCGCCTCGACGTCGCGACCCTGCTCGCCCAGGACGCGCCGATCTGCCTGCTCGACGAGCCGACGAACCACCTCGACCCGCGTCACCGCAACGAGGTGCTCTCGATCTTCCGGGCCCGCTCAGACGCCGGCGGCCTCGGAATCGCGGCCCTGCACGACGCGACGCTGGCCGCGCGGGTGGCGGACAAGGCGCTGCTCCTCTTCGGCGACGGGCGCTGGGAGTTCGGCGAGGCCGCGACGGTCCTCTCCGGCGAAAACCTCTCGCGGCTCTACGAAGTCCCCGTCGGCGAGCTCGACTGGCGAGGCCAGCGGGTGTTCGTCAACGGCTGAGCTCAGCCCGCGAGCGCGGCGAGGACCGGCTCGTGCAGGAGGCCGTTCGTCGCGAGGATGCTCGTCGAGCCGAGGCCGATCGGGCGGCCCTCGAGGTCCGTCACGCGCCCGCCCGCTTCCTCGACGATCACCGTGAGCGCCGCGATGTCGAGCACGTGGATGTTCGACTCGAGCACCGCGTCGATCTTGCCCGCGGCCAGCAGGTGGTAGTGGTAGAAGTCGCCGAAGCCGCGGATGCGGTCGAGGCGCGAGACCAGCCGCCCGAACGCCGGCCAGCGCGGGCCTTGCGCCAGCGCGCGCAGATTGCCGGTCGAGAGCGTCGCGTCCTCGAGCTTCGCCACGCGGCTGACGGCGAGGCGCTCCCCGTCGAGGAATGCGCCGGCGCCGCGCTCGGCATGCGCGGTCTCCCCGCCGAAGGCCGGCGCGACCGAGACGCCGAGCTCGAGGCGGCCCTGGTGCATGAGCGCGATCTGCGTCGAGAACATGGGGTAGCGGCGCAGGAAGGACTTCGTGCCGTCGATGGGATCCACGAGCCAGACGTGCTCGGCGTCGAGGCGCACGGCGGCGGATTCCTCGCCGTAGAAGCCGTCGTCGGGGAAGCGCGCCTCGATCACGGCGCGGATCGCCCGCTCCGCCTCGAGGTCCGCGTCGGTCACCGGTGAGCCGTCCGACTTCGCGCGCGCGCTGATGGCGCCTGCATAGTGCCGGCAGATCACGTCCGCCGCCTGCGCGGCGGCGGCGAGCGCCGCGGAAAGCCTCCCGGACCCTGCCATGCGGCCACACTGCGGGGGCGGCCGCCCCGTCGTCAACGCCGGCTTGACCGGCCCCGGCCCCCTCCCCAGAATGGCCCGCGATGACGGGTGCCCGGGCGAAAGCCCGGGCCAAACGGGAAGCCGGTGAGCGGATCCTCCGCGATCCCGGCACTGCCCCCGCAACGGTAAACGGCGCAAGCCGCATCACGCAGGTGAGCCCTGCAGCCACTGCCGGCACGAGCCGGTGGGAAGGCGATGCGGACAGCCGTGAGTCCGGAGACCGGCCCGCCAGGTTGCGCCAGTCGCGGCGGGCGACGAGGGGTGCGGCCATCCGGCCTCCCCGCTCCCGATCCTCCACGCAGTGCGCGCGTCCGCTCACGCTCGGGAGGAGCCCATGTTGTCATTCGTCGTACTCGCCGCGGCCGCGGCCAGCCCTGCACTCGAACCCGTCGTCGTCACCGCCACCCGCACCGAGACCGCCGCGAAGGACGTGCTCGCGAGCGTCGACCTCATCGGCGGCGACGCCCTGCTGCGGCAGCCCGCCGCCGACCTCGGCGATGCGCTGCGCTTCGTGCCGGGCGTCGAGGTCACGCGGCTCGGCGGAGCGGGCCAGCAGACGTCGATCTTCATGCGCGGCACGGAGTCGAACCACGTGCTGGTGCTCATGGACGGCCTGCGCCTGAATCCCGGCACCATCGGCACGGCGGCGATCCAGAACATCGCACCGGAGTTCGTCGAGCGCGTCGAGGTCGTCAAGGGCCCGCGGTCGACGCTCTACGGCTCCGACGCGATCGGCGGCGTCATCAACGTGATCACGCGGCGGGCGGAGCCTGGCATCCGCGTGCAGGCGGGCTACGGCAGCTTCGACACGCGCACCGCGAGCCTCTCCGCAGGGCTCGGCGGGGAACAGGCGGGCGCGCAGTTCGTGGCCGCGCGGGAGGAGAGCGAGGGATTCCCGACGCGCACCGGCTCGACGACCGACCGGGGCTACGAAAACACGTCGTTCACCGCGGCCGCACACGCCGTGGCGGGCCCGGTCACGCTGGGCCTTCGCGCCTGGCACGCCTCCGGCACTTCGGAGTACTCGGACTTCTTCGTGACGCCCGTCGACCAGGACTTCGAGAACTCCGTCCTCGCGCTGACGGCCGCCTTTGCGCCGACGGACGCCTGGTCCTCGCGGCTTATGCTGGGGCACGCGGTCGAGGACCTCGATCAGAACCAGTCGACCGACTTCCTGGACACGAAGCGCAACACCGTCGACTGGCAGAACGACTTCGCCCTGTCCGGGCACCATACGCTGACGGCGGGCCTGCTGTGGCAGGACGAGGAGGCCGACGCGCTCTCCTTCGGCGCCCCGTACGCCGCCGACACGACGACGACGCAGGCCTACCTGCAGGACCAGGCGCGCTTCGGCGCCTTCCATGCGGTGGCCGGCGTCGCCTACACCGACCACGAGACCTTCGGCGGGCACGCCACCTGGAACGCCGAGCTCGGCGTCGAAGCCGGCGCGGGCGGGCGGGTCGTCGCCTCCGCGGGCAGCGGCTTCCGCGCGCCGGACGCCACCGACCTCTACGGATTCGGCGGCAACCCGGCGCTCGATCCCGAGGAATCCACGAGCTACGAGATCGGCTACCGCCAGGCGATCGGCGAGCGGCAGTCGATCTCGCTGTCGGCGTTCCGGACCGACATCGACGACCTCATCGAATTCTTCGTCACCGACCCCGACACCTTCGAGGGCGAGAACCGCAACGTCGCCTCCGCGCGCATCGACGGCGTCGAGGCGGGCTGGCGCTACGACGACGAGGCCTGGTCGGCGAGCCTCGCCGCCACCTGGCAGGACCCGCGGGACCGCGAGTCGGGCGAGCGCCTCCTGCGGCGCGCGCGGGAGAACTACGCGGCCGCCCTCGCCCGCCGCTTCGGGCCGCACGAGGTGGCGGTCGACGTCCTCTACGCCGGGGAGCGCCGCGACGTCGGCTTCCCGGCGCCGATCGTGATGCCCGCCTACTGGATCGCGAACCTCTCGGCGCGGGTCGCGCTCGGCGAGCGCTTTACTTTGCTGTTGCGAGCGGAGAACCTGTTCGACGAGGACTACGTGCTCGCGAGCGGGTTCAACAGCATGGGCCAGAGCTTCTTCGGGGCCCTGCGATACGAGTTCCGCTGAAGGAGGGGCATGGGCAACCGGCTGTCGAAGATCTACACGCGCACCGGGGACGACGGGACCACCGGCCTCGGCGACGGCAGCCGCGTCCCCAAGGACGACCCGCGCGTCGAGGCCTACGGCTGCGTCGACGAGACGAACAGCGCGATCGGCCTCGTGCTCGCCGTGCCCGGCATTCCCGCGGACGTCGCGGAGCTCCTGCTGCGCGTCCAGCACGAGCTGTTCGACCTGGGCGGGGAGCTCTGCATCCCCGGGCACCGCGCCATCGAAGGGCGGCACGTCGCCGCGCTCGAGGCGTCGCTGGATGCGTTCAACGACCGGCTGCCCCCGCTCAAGGAATTCATCCTGCCGGGCGGCGGGCCGGGGGCCGCGGCCTGCCATCTCGCGCGCGCCATCTGCCGGCGCGCGGAGCGGCGCTGCTGGACGCTCGCGCGCGCGGAAAGCATCGCCCCGGAAGCCCTGCGCTACCTGAACCGCCTGTCCGACCTGCTGTTCGTGCTGGCGCGCGTGCTCGCTCGCCACGAGAGTGGCAGCGAGATCCTCTGGAAGCACGAGCGGCGGAAGTAAGAGAAGGGAGAAAAGGGGACGGTCACCTTTAGCGTCATTGCGGCTCCGAAGTGCTGCGGACGGACGCTAAAGGTGACCGTCCCCTTTTTCTCCTTTTCTATCTCTTCGCGCGTGCCTCTTCGAGGCGCGCGCAGACGTCGGCCGCGCCCTCCGCGAGGCGTGGGCTCGGTCGCGCGAGCAGGTCCCCGTCCGTGCGGTAGAGGTTGCCGCGGGCGACGGCGGGAACCTGCCGGAAGCGCGACCAGTACGGCGCCGGCGCGTCCGTGTCGGTCGAGAGGATCATCTCCGGCGCTCGCGAGAGGACGGACTCGAGGTCGACCGGCAGCGCCTGCGCAGGCGCATCCGCGAACACGTTCTCGCCCCCGCAGAGCCCCAGGACCTCGGTGATGAGGTGCGCCCCGCCCACGGTGAAGAGCGGCGCGTCGTCGACCTGCACGAAGACGCGCACCGGCGAACGACCGCGGTACTCCTCCCGCAGCGCCGCGATGCGCGCGCGGAATGCTCCCGCCGCTTCGGCGGCGACGGCGCGGGTGCCGGCGAGCTCGCCGAGCGCGACGACGCCGCGCGCGATGTCGTCGAGGTCCCGCGTCGGGATGGACACGACGCGGATCCCGAGGGCTTCCAGCCGCTGCGCGACGCCCGCGGGCGTCCCGGTCTCCCAGACGACCGCGACCGTCGGCGCGAGCGCGACGATGCGCTCGTAGTCGAGGCGAAACGCGTCGCCCACCTGCGGCAGCCGCTTCGCGGCTTCGGGATAATCGCTGTACGCGCTGACCCCGACGACCTGGTCCGCCGCCCCCGCGGCGAAGAGCATCTCGGTCAGGTTGGGCGCGAGGCTTACGATGCGCTCGCGCGCGACGGCCGCCTGCGCGACCGAGGCAGCCAGCAGGGCCGCCGCGCACAGCAGCCGGGGCTTCAGGCGAGCACCTCGCGGCGGAAAGCGGCGCCGCGCCTTCGCAGCGCTCGCTCGAGCCGTGCCCAGTCGAACGCGGGGCCGGGATCGGTCTTGCGACCCGGCGCGATGTCGGCGTGGCCGGCGATCCAGCCCTCCGCCAGCGACGGGAACGTCACCTGGAGCGCCGCCACCAGTGACGCAAGCGCCGTGTACTGGCGCCGGTCGTAGGGCAGCTCGTCCGTGCCCTCGAGCTCGATGCCGATGGAAAAGTCGTTGCAGTTGCCGCGGCCGCGCCAGTACGAAGCGCCGGCATGCCAGGCACGGGCGTCGAACGGCACGTACTGCGTGATGCGGCCGCTTCTCGCGATCAGCGCGTGCGAGGACACCTGCAGGTGGCCGATGGCGGCGAAATAGGGATGGGCGTCCGCCGGCAGCGCGTTCGTGAACAGCCGGTCGATCCACGGCCCGCCGAACTCGCCGGGCGGCAGGCTGATGCCGTGCACGACAACGAGCTCGGGCACGAACCCGTCCGGACGGGCGTCATGGTTCGGGGACTCGACCCTCCGCGCGCCCGCCAGCAGGCCGGCCGAGATCGTGAGTGCGGGCATGGCGCCAGCTTAGCCGGCCCAGTCGCCGCTTCCAATCGCATACACTCGCCGTGATGGATCCCGCCGCCACGAACGCCGCAATCGCGGCGCGCGACCTCGCCGTCGTCTGGCACCCCTGCACGCAGATGCGGGACCACGAGCAGCTCCCGCTCGTGCCGGTCGCGCGCGGCGAAGGCGTGTGGCTCTACGACTTCGAGGGACGGCGCTACCTCGACGGCATCAGCTCCTGGTGGGTCAACCTCTTCGGCCACGCGAACCCCCGGATCAGCGCCGCGGTCGCGGCCCAGGCCGCCGAGCTCGAGCACGTGCTGCTCGCGGGCTTCACGCACCGCCCCGCCGTGGAGCTCGCCGAGTCGCTGGTCCGCATCGTCCCCGCGGGCCTGACGCGCTGCTTCTTCGCGGACAACGGCTCCGCGGCCGTCGAGGTCGCGATCAAGATGGCCTTCCATTACTGGCAGAACCTCGGCGCGACCGGGAAGCGCCGCTTCGTGACGCTCTCCAACAGCTACCACGGCGAGACGCTCGGCGCGCTCGCGGTCGGCGACGTCGAGCTGTACAAGCAGGTGTACCGGCCGCTGCTCATGGACGTCATCACCGTCCCCTCCCCCGACTGCCACGCGCGCTCGGCGGGCGACGACTGGGAAACCCACAGCCGGAAGATGTTCGCGCACATGGAGGCGACGCTCGCCGGGCACGCCGCGGAGGTCGCTGCCGTCATCGTCGAGCCGCTGGTGCAGTGCGCGGGGCTCATGCGCATGTACCACCCGGCGTACCTCAGGCTCCTGCGCGAGGCCTGCGACCGGCACGGCGTGCTCCTGATCGCCGACGAGATTGCGGTCGGCTTCGGGCGGACGGGCACGCTCTTCGCCTGCGAGCAGGCGGGCATCCGCCCGGACTTCCTGTGCCTGTCGAAAGGGCTGACCGGCGGATACCTGCCGCTCTCGGCGGTGCTGACGACCGAGCCCGTGTATCGCGCGTTCTACGACGACTACGTGAAGCTCACCGCCTTCCTGCATTCGCACAGCTACACCGGCAACCCGCTCGCCTGCGCGGCCGCCCTCGCGACGCTTTCGATCTTCCGCGACGAGGACGTGATCGCGCGGAACCGCGCGCTCGCGCGCCGCATGGCCGAGGCGCTCGCGCCGCTCGCCGGGCATCCGCACGTCGCGGAAGTCCGCCAGACGGGCATGATCGCCGCCATCGAGTTCGTCAAGGACCGCTCCAGCGGCGAGCGCTACGACTGGCGCGAGCGCCGCGGCCTTCGCGCGTACCGGCATGCGCTCGCCCAGGGCGCGCTGCTCCGTCCCGTCGGCAACGTGATCTACCTGATGCCGCCCTACGTGATCACGCCGGAGGAGATTGACTGGCTCGCGGGCGTCGCGCGCGGCTGCGTGGACGCGGCATGCGCCTGACCCGCGTCTTCGTGGACGCGCCGCTTTCGCCCGGCGCGCGCGTCACGCTCGAGGGCGCGGCGGCGACGCACCTGCGGCGCGTATTGCGCCTCGTGCCGGGCGACCCCGTCACGCTCTTCAACGGCGACGGCTCCGACTATCCCGCGACCATCGGCGGGTTCGGCCGCGGCACGGTCGAGGCCGAGGTCGGCAGCCGCACGGCGGCGCGCGCGGAGTCGCCGCTCGCCGTCACGCTGGTGCAGGGCATCGCGCGCACCGAGCGGATGGACCTCGTCGTTCAGAAGGCGACCGAGCTCGGCGTCGCCGC
>DASSUY010000240.1:0-7340 GCA_035706525.1 Steroidobacteraceae bacterium | reverse complement strand
TGTTCGGGTGGATCGCCGTGCGGCTGCGCTTCAGGTACTGCACGAACGCCGAGACGCCGCCCTCGTGCTGGAAGACGTCGCTCTTGTCCTCTCGCTCGTCCACGAGCTCGATGCGCACGCCCGAGTTCAGGAATGACAGTTCCCGGAGGCGTTTGGCCAGCCAGTCGTACGAGAAGGTCGTGTTCGTGAAGATCGTGTTGCTGGGCTTGAACCGGATGGTCGTCCCCCGCTCCGTCGTCGTGCCGACGACCGAGAGCGGGCCCTGCGGCTCGCCCATCCTGTACTGCTGGCGGTGGAGCTTCCCCTCGCGGGCGATCGTGAGCGTCAGCGTGCCGGAGAGCGCGTTGACGACCGAGACGCCGACGCCGTGCAGGCCGCCGGAGACCTTGTACGAGTTGTCGTCGAACTTACCGCCGGCGTGCAGCACGGTCATGATGACCTCGGCCGCCGAGCGGTTCTCTTCCTTGTGGATGTCGGTCGGGATGCCGCGGCCGTTGTCCGTGACGGTCACGGATTCGTCCGCGTGGATGGTCACGACGATCCGGTCGCAGTGGCCGGCGAGGGCCTCGTCGATCGAGTTGTCGACGACCTCGAACACCATGTGGTGCAGGCCCGTGCCGTCATCGGTGTCGCCGATGTACATGCCGGGCCGCTTGCGCACCGCTTCGAGGCCCTTCAAGACCTTGATTTTGGTGGAGTCGTAGGCGTCGTGGGGCGGCTTTCCGGAACCGTCTTGCATAAGGGGAAAATCATACCGGAAAAACCCGCCTTTTGCTTTGTTTTTCAGCTATTTGCCGATCAGTGGAGGGCCCTCGAAAACCCGAGGTAAGCGAAGGCGACTAGCACGAGCAGGAACACCCCGGCGAGGAAGGCGCGGGCATCCCCTTTTCCGCCCCGGGGGAACTCTTCGCTGAAGACGTTCACGAGGATCCCGCCGGCGAGGATCGAGGACCAGGTCGCCAGCACGTCCGTCGACAGCGGCAGCCAGGTGCCGACCGCCCAGCCCGCAATGACGGCCACCACGAAAAGGGGTCGCAGCACCCGATCGAACGCGTCGCCATGCCAGGCGCGCAGCTGATGGTCCACGGCGAAGAGGTGCAGCGCCATCACGAACCCGACGGCGAGGTGCGGGATGTACCCGACGCGGATGTCGCCCGCGTGCGCGACCAGGTAACCGACGAGGGCGCTGTAGGCGCCGAACACGAGGCCGTGCAGCAGGAGCGCGGTGCGCCCGCCGCGCCGGCCGGCGCGGTAACGGTCCGCGGCGAAGTAGACCAGGAAGCCGAACAGTCCCCAGAGGTAGAGCCGGACCTGGCCGAAGTCCGGCGCCCCCGGGTCCGCCTCGAGGGCGAACCGCGTGTAGTTGCCCATCTTCGGCAGCAGGGCGACGAAGACATAGCCGACGGCCACGCCGCCCGCGAGGGACAGGAGCCGCTGGAGCTGAGCGCCGGCCGCCCGCTCGATGCGGCCCGCGAAGAGGTGCGCCGCCGCCAGCAGGAGGACGGCGGCGGCCTCCCGCAGGAGCGTCAGGTCAGGCATCGGTTCCGGGCTTCAGAACGCGTAGCCGTAGGCGATCGCGGGACCCGAATAGGTCTCCGTCGCCTCCTGGCCGGCGCGGCCCTTGAGGTCCATTTCGAGGTGGCGATATCCCGCCATGAAGCGGTGCGCCCCGGCCCGGTAGACGCCATAGCCGCCGATACTCCAAGTGCCCTCGGTGTCGCCGCCCGACAGGTCGGCCGAGAACACGAGGCGCCAGCGGTCGTTGATGGGGGCGAGGTAACGCGCGCCGATGAGGACGTCGCAGTAGCTCGAGTCGAGCGCCGTCTCCGCGGTGGGCAGGCCGGGCGGCTCGGGGTCGAGGACGAGACTCACCTCGGTGTCGATGTAACGCAGCCCGCCGAAGACTTCGATGCCGGTGAACGGTTCCTCGGCCGGGCTCCAGACCGCGGCGAGGTCCATGGCCGTCATGTCGACGTCCGAGTTCACGTGGACGCCCCGCTTCACGTCGTTCGTGCCGACGCCCATGAAGGAGACATCCACGAAACCGCCGAAGTCCTCGGCCTGCGCCTCCACGTGCGCCTGGAACCCCATCTCGAGGTTCTCGAGCGTGTCGCTGAAGGAGACGCCGGCGTCGATGTCGCGCGAGTCGAGCTCGATGTCGGCGGCCCAGACATAGGCGACGGCGAGCCAGTCGAGGTCGTTCGCCTGTGCGGACGCGTTGCCCGCGCCGATCGCGAGCGCCGCTGCGCAGGACCCCAGGACGCTTCCCTGCCGGATGCCCATGGGCATCCCTTCAGTTGCCTAGCTTCTGGCCCGGCTTGAGATCCACCGGCACCGGCGAGGATTCGCGCAATTCCTGGAATCCCTTGATGCTGATCTCGGCCCACTGGCGGAACAGTGCCTCGAAATCGGACAGGTTCGTCACCGCGTTCGAGACCTGGACGCGGCCGGTGTTGCGCGTCGCGCGGCGGTCGAGCGCGCGGCCGAGCAGCGCGCCGGTCGTCGAGTCCCGCACCTCGAGGAAGAGCGTCGCCTCGCCCGATTCCATCGTGTACACGCGCGAGCGCCCCGAGGTCATCGTGTCCGGCGCGGCGATGTAGAGGTTGATGACGCCCGGCCGCACGCGCAGCACGTCCGGGCCCGGTGCGGTCACGACCTCGAGTCCGGCTTTCTGGTACGCCTTCCCGAACACTTCGGCGAAGGCCTCGCGCGCCGCCTGCGCGATCTTCTCGACGTGCTCCGGCGTCAACCGGTTCGAGACCCCGACGACGTCGCGGTTGTAGTCGCGCTCCCAGTTCTTCCGGAAGGCGACCTCGACCGGGTCGAGCATCAGCTTCGTGTACGGCCGGAAGTCGGCGCCCGGCAGGAGGAAGGCGGCATCGACCCGCTTCGACTTGATCTCGACGAGGCCGTCCCAGTTTCCTGCCGGCTCGTCCGCGGCGAGCGCGAGGGGCGATGCGACCCACAGCAAGGCGGCCAGGCCGCCGACGATCCAACTATTCATGTCTGCACACCTCGTGGAACAAGCATTCAGCGGCGACGCGGCCGGAAGCCGCCGCCACCGCGATTGTAGGAGCGCGGCGCGCTGCGCCGCTCGTAGTTCTGGTAGCCGCCCTGGCGTGCGGCGGCATCCCGGTTCAGCTGGTTGACGCTGGACGAAGACCGCTGGCTCGCGGTGTTGCCGACGCCCGTTCGATAGCCGCCTTCGCTTCCGGGCGCGCCGACGTCGCTGAGGCTGCCGCTGCCGCCGTAGCGCTGGCCCCCGCCCTGCCTCCCCGCGCTGTCGCGCACGGCGTCTCGGGAGCTCGCGTCGAACTGGCCGCGGTCGAAGCCGCCTTCGCCGGCATTCGGCCGTTCACCGCCCCCCGGACGCTCGCCGTCCCCGGGGCGCTCGGGCGTCTCCACGGGCGCCCAGCCGCCGTCGCCGTGCTGCTCCCAGCCGCTGTCGGTCTTCCGGTAGACGTTGCCGTCGTGGCCCGCGTAAATGTCGCCGCTGCCGGATTCCGCGATCGTCGTCCGGTTGCCGAGGCCTTCGCGGTTCACCGATAGCGCCTGCCCGCCCCCGCTGCCTTCCGCCTTCGTGATGCTCGAGCCGCCGTCGCGGCGCGTCTCGGTGCTGATCGACTGGCCGTCCCTCGAGAAGCTGCCCTCGCGCGAGACGCTGCCGTCGCGGTTGCGCTCGCGGTCGATGGTGCCGCTGCCGCCTTCGGAGCCCTTGATCGTCGTCGTGCCCTGCCCGCGTTCGTGCTCGCCGGAAATCGTGGCGGTGCGCCCGTCCGCCGCGCGGATCGTGCCCTCGGTCGACATGCCGCCGCCCGCCTCGCGCTGCCGCGTGACCTCGGACTTGCCGCCGCGGCTGGTCGTGCGCTCCGTCGTCCGCGTGCCGGTGTCGAAGTCCGTGCGCTTCTCGACGTCCATCCTGCCGCCGCCGGCCCCCTCGATCGTGCGGTCCATCCGCATCTCGTTGGAGCCCTCGCCGTAATGGCGGTCGGTGTCCGTCGAGATGCCGGTGCGCGGGTTGTACGTGCCGCCCGAGCTCGCCCACTCGTTGCCGTCCCAGGCGGTTTCGAGGTAGCTCGCGCGTCCCGTGCGCGGGTTGTAGCCCTGGTTGTACGAATATCCGCCGTACGGCCCGTACCACACGGAGCGCGAGCCGAAGCCGCCGGTGTTCGGGTTGTACCAGCTGCCATGGCCGTAGCTGCCGTAGTACGGGTAGTAGTAGCCGCCGTAGTAGTACGGCGGGTAATACCAGCCGGTGCCGTAGTACGCGATACCGAAGCCGATGAACATGCCCGCGGCGTAGGCGCCGTCGTAGTGCGACTCCACGTCGTCGTCGTCCGCGTTCACGATGACCTGCGTCACCGGGTACGCGGGCGAGCTCGGCGGGATCTGGTACACCGCCGCCGGCACGTCCGCGGTCGCGGCCCAGGGCCCGGTCGGCTTGTCCGCCACGTACCACATGCCCTGGTAGCAGAGGTAGTACTTGTCGCCGTACTGGATGATGTCGTTGCCCGTGTTCACCGCGCGCGCGACCTGCGTCTGCGGGATCGGCTCGAATTTCGGCGTGCCGCCCGCATAGGCGACCGTGAGGTCGGGCGCCGAGCCCGCCTTCACTTTCTTCGTCTGCGGCAGCTGCGCTTCCAGCACCGCGCGCCGCGCCTCCAGCGTCCCGGGCACCGAGGCGCGAATGTCCGCGTCGTCGTCCGCCTCCGGGATGCGCGAAAAGGCCTCGGGCAGCGGCATCGTGAATTTCCAGGGGCCGCGCTGCAGGTCCTTCGTCGAGAACCATCGCCCTGCGAGCAGCAGGTAGTAGGTTCCGTCGAGCCGGAACAGCGGGCTCTCCGTGTTCACGATCGACTCGAGTCCTGCCGTGCCCGGAATCGGCCGCCCCTGCGGCTTGCCGTCGAGGACGACGATCTCCGCGGGCTTCGTCGTCGTGATGACGGCAGGCGCGGGACCCGCTTTCGGCGCGGTCGCGACCACGGCCGCGATCGCCCGGAACTCGCCGCGCGCCGGAATCCTGCGGAAGGCCGCGGGGAGTTCCGCGACCGTGGCCCAGGGGCCCTCGAGTTTCGCGGCCGAATAACGGTGCGCGCCCGACAGCAGGTAGAAGGTGCCGGTCTTCGTGTCGCGAATCAGCGGGAAATTCGCGTTCGAAATCAGCTCGAGGCCCGTGTCGCCGATCGCGGCCGTGACCGGCGCGCCGTTCACGAAAAGGAGGAAGGCGGGCGATTCCACGACGTGGATCGGCGGCGGCTCGTCGTTGAAGCCCTTGGGCGGCGGCGATTCCAGCACGCCGTCGGCGAGGTAGTAGAGGAAGACGTCGAGCGGCATCTCGATCGGCTCGCCTTCGACGGCCTTGCGGATGCGCGCCTCGTCCTCCGCCGATCCCTTCCCGCCGGAAAACGTCACGCGCTCGACTTTCGGCTTCGCGATCTTCACGAGGCGCGTCGAGCGATCCACGGCAGTCTCGCCGGAAAGGTCGATCGCGGCGTAGCGCGCGTTCTCGCCTTCCTCCGGGAATTCGATCGCGACTTGTGCGGTGAAGTGCTTGAACTCGTCCCAGCTGCGGATCTGCGGCGCGTACACGATGACCTTGCGGCCGTTCGCTTCGCGCGTGCGCGGGTATTGCCAGCGCGCGCCCAGCGCGGGATTCGACGCCTTCCCTGCCTGCGTGGCCGTCGCGTTCTCCGGCGCGCGGTCGCAGGCCGCGAGCGTCGCGAGCGCCGCGGCGGCGGCCCATGCAATTCCCTTCATGCGCATCGTTGGAATCCCTGCAATTCGCTGGAGAAATTTTTCGCCGAGTGTAGGCGGTGCCATGTCGCGCAATCGTTCGGCTTTGCGGGGCGCTCGGCCATCGGACTTAGGTGCATGCCCCGGCATGCCCCCGAATCGCGCTTGGCGGGCGCGGAATGCGGCGATTATGTAGCCATCGCCTCCTAACATCGTCGAACGTGTCGATAGAATGCCGCTAACTGCGGCGAATTTCACGCTGTTTCACGTGGAACATCCTCGCGTTGCCGATCAAATCCGAAATCTCGGGCTTCAGCGACGTCACCCAGAGCTGCGCGGGGACGTTTCGCACGAGCGCCATGAGGCGGGCCAGGTTGTCTGGATCCAGCTCCGCAGCCGGGTCATCCAGGAGCAAGGCGGAACGGCCCGGCTTTTCCTGCTCCTGCAGTTCGAGCTGGGCGAGCATCAGTCCCGCCGCCACCAGCTTCTGCTGGCCCCGCGAAACGTGATCCTTGGCCGGTCGGCCCGCCACCTGCACCACGACGTCTCCGCGGTGCGGGCCCGACTGCGTCGCCTTGTAGCGCCGGTCGCGACGCCGGTCGTCCGCGAGTGCCGAGCTCAGGCTTTCATCCGCCGGCCAGCCGCAGTGATGGAGCAGGGTGACCGGCTCGCCCAGCAGGCGGGTTCCGATCTCCGCCAGGGGGGCGGCCAAGCGGCTGAGGTAATGCTCGCGTTGGGTGACGAGTTGCTCGCCGGTCGCAGCGAGTTCCTGGTCCCAAGCCAGCAGCTCGTCGTCGGCCGCCTCCTGCTTGAGCGCGGCATTGCGTTGGCGGAGGGCGAGGTGATACCGGCGCCAGGTCGGCAGGAACGTTGGTTCCACGTGGAACACTCCCCAGTCCAGGAAGCGGCGCCGGCGGCCGGGACCTTCCTCGAGCAGCTTGTGCACTTCTGGGTCGATGACCTGGGCAGGGAAGAGCTCCGCGAGATCGGCGATGCCTTCGGCGGGTGCGCCGCCCACGCGCCATTCGGTACTGCCGCGCGAAACCTCCACGCCGAGCGGCACAGGGCCCACTTCCGTGGTGGCTTGCCCACCGACGAGGAACCCATGCTGACCGTGGGCGATCAGCGCTTCGCGCCGACGTGTGCGAAAAGAACGCCCGCGACTCAGGAAGAACGCCGCCTCCAGCAGGCTGGTCTTGCCGGAGGCATTCGGCCCGACAAAAAGATTGGCGGCGGGGTCGAGCTCCAACTCGACCGAAGCGAGGCAGCGGAAGCGCTCGGCGCGAAAACTGCCGAGGGCCATCCGGCGCCTTAGAGGCGCATCGGCATCACGACATACCGGGCGCTGGTCGCACCCGGGGCGCGCACGAGGCAGCTCGAGTTGCCGTCGGTCACTCCGATCTCGACTTCGGCACCGTCCACGGCGGCCAGGGCATCGAGCAGATAGCCGACGTTGAAGCCGACCTCGAGCTCGTCGCCCTTGTAGTTCACTTCGACCTGCTCCTCGGCTTCTTCCTGCTCCGGGTTGTGCGCCTGAAGGGTCACGGAGTTTTTCTTGAGCGCGAGCCGGATCCCCCGGTACTTCTCGTTCGCGAGGATAGCCGTGC
>DASSUY010000239.1:0-14112 GCA_035706525.1 Steroidobacteraceae bacterium | reverse complement strand
GCTGGCGCAGGTTGCCGGCGTGGTAGTGCCCGAAGGCGCGGTCGTAGTCGCCCGCGTCCTCGTAGGCCTTGCCGAGCGCGAAGTGGAAGTGGATCACCTCGCTCTCGGTGAGGTCCTCGCGCTGCAGCTGTTCCTCCATCGCGCGCACTTCCCCTGGCTCGAACCGGAAGACCTTCAGGTTCGCCATGCTCCAGTAGGCCTCGCCGAACTCGGGCTTCTGCGCGACTGCGGTGCGGTATTCGCGCAGCGCCTCCTCCTGTCGCCCGAGCGTCTTCAGCGAGTGCGCGCGGCTCATGTGGATGCCCGGGAGGCTCGGCTCGATCTCGAGGGCGCGTGCGTAGGCCGCCGCGCTCTTCCCCATTTCGCTCGCCTTCGCGTAGGCGGCGCCCAGACCGATCCAGGCGGGCACGTTCCGGGCATCGAGCCTGACCGCGCGCTCGTGGCAGTCGATCGCCTCCGTCGGCCGGTCGGACTCGTGCAGGAGGCTCCCGAGCAGCGTCCAGGCCGCATCGTGCGCCGGCGCGAGCTCGGTCACGCGGCGCAGCATGGCCTCGACGTCGGACAGGCGCTCGACGTCGCCCCACCAGGCCTCGGCCAGCGTCTGCAGGGCGTCCACGTTATCGGGATTCGCGCGCAGCGCGCGCTGCAGGTTCGAAATCGCCTCCTCGCGCCGGCCCGCGCGCAGGTGGTCGAGTGCGACCGCGACGTAGACGCGGTCCGGGTCCTTCTCGAACCAGCCCTCGAGCGTCTTGTCCGCCTCCGCGCCCCTGCCGGCCGCGGCGAGGGCGACGGCCAGCTTCCTGCCCGCGTGCGGGAGGCCGGGGTCGAGCTCGAGCGCCTTCTGGAGGCTGGCGACGGCGTCCTCGTGCCGGCCGAGCGCCGTCAGCACGCCACCGAGGTCCTCGTGCAGCGACGCTTGCGACGGCGCGAGCGCCAGCGCCTGCCGCAGCGCCTCTTCGGCTTCCGTCGCCCGCGACTGCACGAGGAGCGCGCGCCCGAGCAGGCGCAGGTAATCGACGTCGTCGGGCCGCGCGGCGAGCGCCTCGCGGGCGATCGCCTCGGCCCGGTCGGGCCGGCCTTCGCGCAGGGCCGCCAGCGCCCGGGCGACCCCGGCTTCGGCGGTCACTTCACGTACTTGTCGAACCACGCGAGGACGCGCTCGAGGTAGTCACGCTCGAATGCGGTGTCCCAGCCGCCGTGGTGCATCCCCGGATACGCGACCAGCTCGGTCGGGACGCCGCGCTTGCGCAGCGCCTGGTAGAACAGCTCGGCGTTCAGCAACGGGACGTTCCAGTCCTCACGGCCTCCGAGGAACAGGGTCGGCGTCGCCACCTCGCCCGCCTTCAGGAACGGCGACAACCGGTCGTAGGCCTCGCGATTTTCCCAGGGAAAGCCCAGTTCCCAGTTGTACCACTTCTGGTAGATGTCATGGCCGTAATTCGCGGCGATCAGGCTGTGGCCCGCGCCGGAGGCGGCGGCCTTGAAGCGGTCGGTCCGCGTGATCACCGTGTTCGTCATGTACCCGCCGTAGGAATAACCGGTGACGGCGAGCCGCTCGGGGTCGACGTAGCCCTGCGCAACGACGTGGTCGACCGCCGCGATCAGGTCCGGGTAGTCGGTGATGCCCCAGGTCTTGTAGATCGCGCTCACGAAATCCTGCCCGCGCCCCGTCGAGCCGCGCGGGTTCGGCTCGATCACGACGTAGCCGCGCGAGGCGAAGTATTGCGCCTTGAACGTGAACCCCCAGCCGAACTGGCCTACGGGGCCGCCGTGGATGTGGAGGATCGCCGGGTAGCGCCGCCCTTCGACGAAGTCCGGCGGCTTCGTCACGAACGCCTGCACCTCGGTGCCGTCCGGCGAGCGGACCGTCACCGACTCCTTCGCGCCGACGGCGACCTCGGCGAAGAACGCGTCGTTCACGTGCGTCAGCCGCGTCCGGCGCTTGCCGCGGAAGGCGTAGAGCTCCGCGCCGCGGTTCCCGGACCTGAGCTCCGCGACGACGGCCCCGTCCTTGGCGAAGTCGGCCGAACCCAGCAGGTCGTCGCCGTCGATCACGGGCTCGATGCGCCCGCCCGCCGGGCTCACGCGCGCGATGCGCGTGCCGCCGAGGTTCTCATAGAGAAAGTAGATCCATTTCCCGTCGTCGGAAAACTCGAGCCCGTCGACCCAGCGGTCGAATTCGCCGGTCAGGATGCGCGCCTCACCGCCGGCCGCGGGGATTACCGCGACCTGCGGCGCGCCGTAGACGCCGTCTTCGGCCGTGAGGAAGGCGATCAGCCGTCCGTCGGGGCTGAAGGCCGGCGAGCTCTTCACGCGGTCGTCGTTCGTCAGCCGCTCCGGCTCGCCGCCTTCGGCGGCCACGATCCAGAGGTCGGTCTTGTAGCTTTCATCCGGATCCTTCTCGCGGTTGCTCACGAAGACGATCCGCCGCCCGTCCGGAGACCAGGCGGGATCCTCCTCGGTGTAGGGGCCCGAGGTGACCTGCGTCAGCGTGCCGCTCGCGAGGTCGAGAACGTGCAGGTGACGCGCGTCGTCGCCCGTCAGGTAGCCCTCCCCGGCGTCCTCCTTGAACTGCAGCCGCGTGATGACGAACGGCTGCCGGGCTTCCTCTGCGGCCTTTCCGTCCTTCGCAGCGACCTCCGAGTCCCGGAAGCGCAGCAGCAGTTTCGACTCGTCGGGCGAGGGGACGAGGCGACCGACGCCCTGCGCGAGCTCGGTGACTTGCTCCGCCTCGCCGAACGTGTCCAGCGACAGCTTCCAGAGCTGGTTCGATTGCGTGCGGCTCGAGAGGAAGTAGAGCCACTGGCCGTCCTTCGACCAGTACGGCGACCAGGCCGACGAGCCCTTCGCCGTCACCGGGCGCGGCTCGCCGCCGGCCACCGGAACGATCCAGATCCGGTCGTCCAGGACATACGCGACGAGCTTTCCGTCGCGGGAGATCACGGGCTCGTCCGGCGACTTCACCGCCTCGATGTCCTCGAGCGTCAGCGCGCGCGGCGGGGCGCCCGTGGCCGCGAGCGGCGCAAGCAGGAGGGCGGCGGCAAGCGCCGCGGCCGCGAATGCGCGCCTCATGGCCGCCGGAGCGCGCGACCGGGCGTCGTGCCGGTCGGCTTCCCCGCTTCCCGGACGGCCACGCCGTTCACCCAGACCGCCTCGACGCCGGTCGCGAGCGCGGCGGGGTCCTCCCAGGTGGAGTGGTCCGCGACGGTCGCGGGATCGAAGAGCACGAGGTCGGCGAACGCGCCCGCGCGGATCACGCCGCGGTCGGTGAGCCCGACATTGCTCGCGGCGAGGCCCGACATCTTCCGGATCGCCTCCTCGAGCGTCAGGAGCTTCTTCTCGCGCACGTAGACCCGCAGCACCTTGGCGAACGCGCCGCGTCCGCGCGGGTGCAGGCCCGTCATCGAGCCGTCCGAGCAGATCGCGCTGAACGGCCAGGCGAGCAGCGCGTCGATGTCGGGCTCGACCATGCCGCGCCCGATGATGGAGTCCTGGTCGTCCGGGCCGCTCGACTCATCAATCAGGTCGAGCAGCGTCTGGGCCGGGGTCTTGCCCCGGGCCTTCGCGACCTGCTCGAGCGTCTTCCCGACCAGCGCGGGATCGGGGCTGAAGTTCGAGAGGATGATGCCGTCGGGCGGCGAGACATGGTCGAGCGCGAACTGCGCCTTCTCGAGCGTGAACTGGCGGTCCGGGAACAGCACGGTGAGGTCCGAATGCCAGGCGTCGTAGGGGTAGACGTCGGCTGTGACCTCGATCCCCTCCTTCCGCGCGGCGTCGAGGATGGCGAGCAGCTTCGCCGACTGGCCCCACCAGTCCTTCATCGCGAGCTTCATGTGCGTGACTTCGACCGGGATCTTCGCCTCGCGGCCGATGTTCACGATCTCGTCGATCGCCTTCCAGAAGTAGACGTCCTCGCTGCGGACGTGGCTGATGTACCGCCCGTGGTGGCGCTCCGCCACTTTCGCGAGCTCGACGACCTCCTCGGGCGCGGAATAGATGCCGGGGTCGTACTCGAGGCCCGTCGACAGGCCGAGCGCGCCCGCCTGCATGCCGGCCTCGACGAGCTCCCGCATCCGCTCGATCTCCTCGGGCGTCGCGTGGCGCTTGTAGTCCTCGCCCATGACCGTGGCGCGCACGCTTCCGTGCCCGACGTAGGTCGCGACGTTGACCGCGGGCGGGGTCTTTTCCATCCGCTCGAACAGCTCCTGCGTGGGCCAGGTCTCCGAGCCATCCTGTCCTGCGATGATCGTCGTGACGCCCTGGCTCACGAGCGGCAGGGCATCCCGCATCTCGAAGAGCTCGTCCTCGTGGTGGCTGTGCACGTCGATGAAACCGGGCGCCAGCACGAGGCCTTTGGCATCCACGACGCGCTCGCCGGGCTTTGCGGACAGCTCGCCGACCTCGGCGATGCGGTCGCCTTCGATGCGAAGCGCGCCCTTTCGCGAGGGGCTTCCCGTGCCGTCGACGATCGATGCGTTCACGATCAGCGTCGTCGCGCCGTCCGCAGCGGCGGCGGCGCCGGCGAGCGATGCGACGAACGCCGCGCAGGCGATGATTGAGCGCTTCATGCGTGAGTTCCCCCTCGTCCCTGTGGGACAGACACCGGATTTTCATTCAAACTGTCGAGCGGAGGCAACGCCCTTACATGATCCCGAGTCCGTACCTGCTCTTCCTCGGCGACGCGCCGGACATCGCGACCGCGAAGACGGCCGCCGGCATCCGCCAGTGGCGCGGCGAGCTCTGCGCGGGACAGCTGCGGCTGGCCGGCTGCCGCGTCGACCTGGGCCTGCCCGACCTCGCGCCGGCCGAGGCCGCGGCACGCGGCATCCGCACGCTCGTCATCGGCATCGCGAACGACGGCGGCTTCATCGCGCCCGCCTGGGTCGCGTCCATCGTCTCGGCGCTGGAAGCCGGGCTCGACGTCGCCTCCGGCCTGCATGAGCCCCTCGCCGGCGTGCCGGAGATCGCGGCGGCCGCCGGGCGCACGGGCCGCAGGCTGATCGAGGTGAGGCAGCCCGCGCAGTCCTTCATGCCGGGCACGGGTCGCAAGCGCAGTGGCATGCGGCTCCTCACCGTCGGGACGGACTGCGCGGTCGGCAAGAAGTACGCGGCGCTCGCGATCGAGAAAGAGATGCGCTCGCGCGGCCTCGACGCGGACTTCCGCGCGACCGGGCAGACCGGCATCTTCATCTCCGGTCGCGGCGTGGCGGTCGACTCCGTCGTCGCGGATTTCGTCTCGGGCGCCGCCGAGTGGCTCTCGCCGGATGCGGCGCCCTCGCACTGGGACGTCATCGAGGGCCAGGGCTCCTTGTTCCACCCGGCCTATGCGGGCGTCACGCTCGGCCTCGTCCACGGCAGCCAGCCGGACGTCCTCGTCCTCTGCCACGACCTCGCGCGCCGGGAGATCGCGGACTTTCCGGGCTTCCCCATCGCCTCCTACGCGGCCTGCTTCGAGGCCTACCTCGCGGCCGCGCGACTGACGAACCGGGCGGCGCGATTCGCGGGGGTCTGCCTCAATACCTCGCAGTCCGGGGAGGACGAGGCGCGACGCGCGACCGCCGCCGTCGAGCGGGAGACGGGCCTGCCCTGCCGCGACCCGATCCGCCACGGCGTGGCCGCCATCGTGGACCGCGCGCTCTCCGGGCCGTGACATTTGCGGGCGCGCGCCGGTCTGTACCGGCAAGGATCCAGGGGGAATTGACGCCATGGGAATCTTCGTCGATGCGTTGATCGAGTGGCCACGCAGGGTCGCCGGGCACATCGCCTGGCTCGGCCCGCTGTTCGCGCGGCTGGTGACCGGCTGGGTCTTCGTCGGGACGGGCTGGGGGAAACTCACCCACCTGCCGCTCGTCACGGAGAACTTTGCGAACTGGGGCATCCCGGCGCCGGGCATCCTCGCCCCCTTCGTCTCGGGCGTCGAGTTCGTCGGCGGGATCTTCCTGCTCGCCGGATTCCTGACGCGCATCTGCGCGGGCGCGCTCGGCGTCGTCATGGTCGTCGCAGTCAAGGCGGCGCAATGGGAGTCCGTGGAATCGTTCGGAGACCTCCTCGGGCTCGAGGAAGTGATGTACCTCGCGCTCTTCCTCTGGCTCGCCATCGCGGGTGCCGGCCGCGTCTCGCTGGATCGGCTGATGGAGCGGGACGGCCGCGGCTGAGGCCGACAGACGCCGACCGCGGACGCCCTGAATCATGCCCGCATCACCGGATGCGAGGGCATGACCATGAAGTGCGAGACCTGCGGCAACGACTACGACAAGGCGTTCGAGATCGTCCGCGGCGCCGAACGGCACGTCTTCGACAGCTTCGAGTGCGCCATCCAGGGCATGGCGCCGAGCTGCGATTTCTGCGGCTGCAAGATCATCGGCCACGGCATGGAGGCGGGCGGCCGCTTCTACTGCTGCGCGCACTGCGCGGAAGCGTCGGGAAAGCCGGAGATGGTGGATCGCGTGGCCTGAAATGGACGGGGGCCGCTTTCGCGGCCCCTGGGGGTAACCACTGACGTTCAATCGGTGAAGATGAATGTCCTTGGCGACCTCGGGTCCGACTCTACGCCGGGCCTCCTTCGCCGGCATTGGCCAAGCGCCCCCTGTCGCGGTCAGAATCGGCCGACGCCCGCGAATCCGGGGAGAGCCGATGAGCCCGCCTGAAATTTCCGCCGCGCAGTTCGACGCCTGGCTGCTTGCCTACAAGTCCGCCTGGGAGGGCCGCGACCCGGCGGCGGCCGCGAAGCTCTTTTCGGCGGACGCCCGCTACCACTGGACGCCGCTGGTGCCGCCGCAGCAGGGGCCGGCGGAAATCGCCGCGGCCTGGGCCAATGCGGTAGGACACCAGCGCGACATCCGCTTCAGCTTCGAGATCTTCGGCACGGCGGGCGCCTCCGGCATGGCGCGCTGGCGGGCCGACTTCACGCGGCAGCCCGCGGGGGCGAAGGTCCGGATCGAGGGTGTCCTGCTCGCCGAATTCGCGGATCCGCAGCACTGCCGCCTGTTCCGCGAGTGGTGGCACATGGAGGAGACGCCGGCCTAGGCGAAACCCCGGAGCGGCAGGTTCGGCCGCTGCAACCAGTTGTCGTCCGCGTACGTCGCTCGCGCGTCGATCGCGTGCAGCGTATAGGCGTGGCGCGGCCGGTCGCTGCGGTTCGGCCCGGACAGGTGCGGCAGCAGGCCGTGCAGCAGCACGAGCGTCCCGCGCTCAGCCTCGAGCGGCACGAGCCCCTCGCGCGGGTACGGGGCGGGATCGAACACCTCGAGTTCCGTCGCCGTCCGTGCCGCGTTCAGTCGGGAGCGCGACTTCGGGGCCAGGCGGTGCCCGCCCGGCAGCGCCCACATGCAGCCGTTCTCCGTCGTGGCGTCGTCGATCGCGAACCAGAAGCCGGTGACGCTCGGCGGGTCCGTCCAGAGGTAGGTGTGGTCCGTGTGGCAGACGACCTCGCCGCCGATGCGGGGCTGCTTGAAGATGTACATCGACTGCAGCAGGAGCGGCTCCGAGAGGCCCGCGTCCCGCGCGACGGCCGCGAGCGCCGGCGACCGGCTGAAGGCGTCGAACACCGGGTCGAGGTCGTGCATGGCGTGGCCGAGCTTGTTGAGCGAGAGGTGGGCTTCGCCGCGCAGCCGCCCCTCGCCGTCGAAGGCGTCCTTCTCGAAGAAGCAGCGGATCGCCTCGCCGCTCGTCAGGAAATACCGCTCCGCGGCGTGGCGCGCTTCGCCGTCGGCGGTGAAGACGGTCGCCTGCCCGCGCGGCGGCAGGTTCGCGCGCGCGAGCTCGAGTGCGCGAGCGCGCAGCGCGAGGCAGGCTTCGGGAGCAACGAAGCCGGGCAGCACGAGGAAGCCGTCCTCGCGGAAGCTCGCCTGCTGCTGCGGCGAAAGCCCGTCCATGCGCTCTCAGGCGGTGGCCGCGCTCTTGAGGGAGCAGGCGTCGCTCATGGATCGGTCACTCCGTCGATTCGTTCAGCCGCGTATCGCGATCGCGCCGTCGGCCAGGCCGAAGCGCCCCGCCCTCACGGCCTCCAGCCATTCCACGGTCCTCATCACGCCGCCGAAGGCGAAGAAGTGCGGCTGCACGATGCGCCGCTCGAGCGCGCCCTCGCGCAGCTTCACGATGGCCGGGAAGACCTCGTCGATCGTCCTGACGAGCGACTTGAGGGCGCCCAGCGCGCCCGGGTTCGTCAGCAGCGCGCCGAGCGAGGCGCCGATGCCGCACATCGCGGCGAACTTCGCGAGCGACTTGAGCGAGGCCGGGCCGGCGACGCCGACGTGCACCGGCAGCGTGATGCCGCGGGCCGTGAGGCCCGCATCGAAGGCGGCGAGCGCGGCGGTGTCGAACCCGAACTGGGTGGCGACGTGCAGCGCGATGCCGGTGCGCTCGCCCCAGGCCTGCTTGCGCCGGAGCGCCTCCCAGGCGACGTCCGCCGGGATGTTGGGGTTGCCTTCCGGGTGGCCGGCGACGCCGACGGCCTTGAGTCCGGCGCGGTCGAGCACGCCGGAATCGATCACGTCGAGCGTGCTCGAGTACTCGCCCGCGGGCGGCGTGAGGTCGCCGGCGACGAGCAGCGCGCGATCGCCGCCGCCGTCGCGCAGGCGCGCCAGCGCCGACTCCAGCTCGCCGCGCGAGGCGATGCGCCGCGCGACGAGGTGCGGGCAGCCGCGGAAGCCGGCGCGCTCCGCCGCGCAGGCGGTCTCGGCCACGTCGGCGAGCTTTGCGTTCGGCGTGTGCGCGACGTACAGCGTCGTCCCCGCCGGCAGGCGCCCGGCCAGCGAGGCCGGCAGCTCCCGGTCGCCGGAGGTGATCTCGACCGAAGCCCGGGCCGCGAACGCGGCGATCCGCGACTCGAGCGTGCCCGCGCCGCTCATTTCTGCTTCCTCGTCACGACGAAGGACTCGTCGTTGAACCACAGGCCGCCGTATTTCTGCAGCACGGCCTGCGTCGCGACGCGGTAGGCGCCGGTGTCCACGACCTCGTCGAGGCGTTCCTCCTCGATCTGGTTGACGTAGATCGCGGCATTCCAGGCCGCGAACAGCGTCGAGGTGCCGATGCGGTCGCCGATCTCGTTCGGGAGCGTATGCATCTCGTAGCGGAAGATCGACTTGTCGTCGGGCGGCACGGCCAGGTTGTAGTCGGCCGCGTCGCGGCCGAGCTCGGCCTTGAGCGCCGCGACCAGCTGGCGGCGATCCACCTTGAACGGGTCCTCGTCGGGCCAGAGCCGCTGGATGATCTCGAGCGCCGGGTCGTGGCCGTACGACTGGATCACGACGAGGCGGCCGTTGGGGGCCAGGCTCCGGGCGAGCGGCGCGAGCACCTTCTCGGCCTTGAACTTCGCCGGCATCCGCGCGCGCCAGGGCTGCGAGGCCAGGATCAGGTCGTACGACTCGAACGTCTGGCCCGGCTTCGGTATCACGCGGTCGAGCATGAACTTCTGGTCCTCGCGGTAGACGACGAGCACGGACGGTCGCACGTAGACGGGGTTCCCGGTCTTCGGGCTCGGCTTCGTCTGCCAGCCGAATGCCAGCGTCGTCGAGAGCTCCTCGATCTGCTCCGCGTACTCCGTGGAGGTATGCCCCTTGAGGCGGACCTCGTGCCAGTTGAGCGCGGCGGCGGACTGGATGTCGCGCGGCATCAGGCGAGGCGCCTCGGAGTAGTTGAGGTTCGTGATCACGAGCACCGTCGCGGGGTGCTCCAGGAAGCGGTCCGGCATCTTCTCGAGCCCGAGCCGCACGTCCTCGAGGCTGATCTCCTTCGCGACCGCCATCAGCGGGACGGTCGGGAACTGCGCGTGCGCGTGGCGCATGATCCGCGCGAGCACGGTCGCATCGCCCATGCCGGCGTCGAAGATGCGGAGCGCGGGCGGGGTCGGGCGCACGTGCCGGAGCTCGAGCGCGACGCGGTTCGCGACGGCGGACTTCTCGTTGCAGGTGGTGACGAACGCGAGGTACTTCTGGCGGTTGTCGTAGAAGCGGAACGGCGTGGCGCCGTCGCCCGCCGCCCTCGGCTTCGCGGCGTCGCCCGCGCTCACCGCTTTGCGCCCGCCCGGCCGGCGACCAGGTCGCGCACGATGCCTGCGACGTGCTCGCCCTGGAAGCGGCACATCTCGAGCTCGAGCCCGCTCGGCATGCGCGCCTCGTCGCCCTTGCCCGTGATGCTGCTCGCGCCGTAGGGCGTCCCGCCCGTGACCTCCTTCATCGTCATGATGCCCGGCGCCGTGTACGGCAGCCCGACGACGATCATCCCGTGGTGCAGCAGTGTCGAATGGAAGGAACAGATGGTCGTTTCCTGTCCGCCGTGCTGGCTCTGGCTGCAGGTGAAGACGCTGCCGACCTTCCCCACCAGCGCGTGCTCGGCGAACAGCGGGCCGGTCTGGTCGAGGAAGTTCCGCATCTGCGCGCACATGTTCCCGAAGCGCGTCGGCGCGCCGAACAGGATGCCGTCGTAATCGCGAAGCTCGAGCGGCTCGGCGATCGGCGCCTCCTGGTCCAGCTTGTAGCAGGCCTGCCGCGCGACGCTTTCGGGGACGAGCTCGGGGACGCGCTTGACGACGACGGAAGTCCCCGGGACCCTTGCCGCGCCCTCGGCCTGTGCCCGCGCCATCGCTTCCACGTGGCCCCAGCTGCTGTAGTAGACGACGAGCATTCGGGTCATGGAACTCCCCTTCTTCGCGGCTTCAGGCGGCGGCGCGGGCGCGTCGGTCCAGGAAGGCCCGCAAGGCGCCATTGTAGGCGTCCGGGTCGTCGAGGTTCGGGAGGTGGCCCGCGCCCTGCAGGATGACGTGCTCCGCCTCCGGCAGCGCGCGCACGAGCGCATCGGCGGCGCGCCGGCGGCTGATCGTCTCGAACTCCCCGTTGATGACGAGCACCGGGACCGTGAGCCTCGCGAGTGCCGCGGCATCCGCGGGCGCGGGCGCCGGCTCCGGTGACGCGAGGTCGCGCGCCGGATAACGCGCGAGCATGCACGAGAGCAGCCGAACGGCGTCGGGCCCGGCGGAATACAGGCGCATCAGCGGATGCGCCCGCCAGGCGTCGCGGAAGGCGTCGACCCCGCGCGCGGCGACCAAATCGCGGTACTCCGCGAGCGAGAAATCCCCGTCACCGGCATCGGCCGCCGCGCCCGCCTGGTCCGGCGGGCCGTCGAGCACGAGCCCGGTGAGCCGCCCGGGATGCGCGAGCGCGCAGGCGAGCGCGACGCGCGCGCCCTGCGAATGGCCGACCACGACCGGCCGCGCAGGCGCGAGGCGGTCGAGGACCTGCGCGAGGTCCCGCACGTCGGCGGCGAGCCCCGGCTCGCCCCCGGACAGCCCGAAGCCCCGGCGGTCGTAGCGCACGACGCGGAAATCGCGCGAGAGCGCGGCGGCCTGCGGTTCCCACGCGTCGAGGTCGAGCGTCCAGCCGTGGACGAACACGACGACCGGGCCGGCGCCCTCCTCGCGATGGCGCAGGCAGGCATCGCCGAAGCGCAGGTACTCGTCGCGCGGCTGCATGCTTTTCGGATACCGAAAAAAAGTTCGCATTCAGGCTACGGTCGCCCGGCGGGGGCGTCAAGCGCCGCGCTCAGGACTGCGCGGAGAGCGCGAGTCCGGGGACGCGCGCGAGCTCCGCCGAGATCTCGCGGCTCGCCTGCTTCAGCATCGCGAGGCGCTCGCGTACGATGCGCGCCTTGGTCACCTTGCGCGAATGGCTGGACGTGTTGAGCGAGGCGACGACGCGCCCCGACAGGTCGAACACCGGGACGGCGACGGCGACGACGCCGTAGGCCAGCTCGTCCTCGACGGCGGAATATCCCGCCTTCCGGCACTCCTCCACCAGCTGCCGGAGGCGCCGCGGGTCCGTCACCGTCGACTCGGTGAAGGCCTCGAAGCGCTGCGCGCGGAAGTAGGCGTCCAGCCGCTCCGGCGCGAGGCCGGCGAGCAGCACGCGCCCCATGGACGTGACGTGCGCGGGAAACCGGCTGCCGACGTGGGCTTCCAGGCGCACCAGCGTGCGCACGGACGTCCGCGCCACGTACACGATGTCGAGCCCGTCGAGCACCGAGAGCGCCGCGGAATCGCCCGTGGCGCGCGCGAGCTCCTCGAGGTGCGTCTTGGTGAGGTGCTCGATGTCCATCGACTCGAGGTAGGCGGCGCCGAGCTCGAGCACCTTCGGCCGAAGCAGGAACTGCCGCCCGCTGCGCGTCACGTAGCCGAGGTCCTCGAGCGTCAGCAGGCAGCGGCGCGCGGTCGCGGCCGGCATGCGCGCGGTCGCCGCGACTTCCGTCAGCGTGAGCGCCGGGCGGTCGCGCGTGAACGCGCGCACGACCTGGAGTCCCTTCGCGAGGCCTCCCATCGTCTCCCGGCGCGGCGGGGCTGGCTGCCGGCGTGGCATGGCCGGAGTCTATTTCGATATGCGAACGCGCGGAAGCCGCCGGGGCGCACTTGACGGCGGGCCGCCGCCGCGTTCAGCATGTTCGACAGCCGAATCTCTTTTCGGTATCCGAAAATTCGCCGGCTGTCGGCGGGGGGCGGCATTGAAGATCGGTTCGCAGGCACCCAGGGCGTCCGCGATCTCCGCGTCCAGCGCGGACACCATCGTCGTCCGGGGCCGCGACCTCTGCGGCGAGCTCATCGGCCGCATCAGCTTCACCGACCACGTCTGGCTCCTCGTCACCGGCGGGATGCCGAGCGAGGCGCAGCGGAAAATCCTCGACGCGACGCTCGTCGCGATCGCCGAGCACGGGCTCGTGCCCTCCGTCGCCGCGGCCCGGATGACGCTTGCCGCCGCGCCCGAGGCGCTGCAGGGCGCCGTCGCGGCCGGCATCCTCGGTTGCGGCTCCGTGATCCTCGGCTCCGCCGAGGCGGCGGCGCGCTTCATGCGGGAGATCCTCGCCGGGGGCGGCGAGCGCGACCTGCCCGCGGCGGTGCAGTCGGCGCTGGTCGCCGCGCGCGACTCGCGGCGCGCAGTGCCGGGCTACGGGCATCCGCTGCACAAGCAGAGCGACCCGCGGGGCGCGCGCCTCCTCGAGATCGCGACTGAAGCCGGCATCGCCGGGCGGCACGTCGCGGTCGCGCGGCTCATCGAGCGGCGGCTGCCCGAGGTCACCGGCAAGCCGCTCGTCATGAACGTCTCGGGCGCGATCGCCGCGGTCATGCTCGACGCCGGCTTCCCGCTGCACGCGGTCAAGGGCGTCCCCATCCTCGCCCGCACGGCGAGCCTCATCGCCCACCTGCTCGAGGAGCGCGAGCGCCCGATCGGATTCTTCGTCGCCGACTCGGGATCCTCCGCCGTCGGCTACGACGGCCCCTCCCCTCCCGGCTTCGTGCCGACCGCCTGATGTTCCAGTCGCCGCTTCGCGGGATCCGGCTCGTCGAACAGGGCACGTTCATCACGGGCCCCTGCGCCGGCATGATGCTCGCCGACCTCGGCGCGGACGTGATCAAGGTCGAGGGTCCCGAGGGCGATCCCTATCGCGCCTACCAGCGCGGCCTCTATTCGCCGCACTTCCAGGCCTACAACCGGAACAAGCGCAGCATCGCCTGCGACCTCAAGAAGCCGGCGGACCGCGAGCTGTTCGATGCGCTGGTCGCGGGCGCCGACGTCTACCTGCAGAACTTCCGCCCCGGCACGGCCGAGCGGCTCGGGGCCGGCGTTTCGCGCCTCACCGCGCTGAACCCTCGCCTCGTGTACTGCTCGATCAGCGGTTTCGGCGCGGACGGCCCCTACGCCGACCGCCCGAGCTACGACTCGGTGGCGCAGGCGCTCTCCGGCTTCCTGAGCGTGGTCGTCGACACGGAGCGGCCGCGCTTCCTGGGACCTGCGCTCGCGGACGCCATCACCGGCCTCTATGCCGCGTACGGGATCCTCGCGGCGCTCCTCGAGCGCGCGGGCACGGGCCGCGGCCGGCTGGTCGAGGTGTCGATGTTCGAGGCGATGGCGCATTTCGCCGTCGAGCCCTTCGCCGCCTGGTTCGCGCTCGGCGAAGCCCCGAAGTCCAGCGACCGTCCGCGCCTCGCGCAGGCGTACATCCTGCGCACCGCGGACGAGCGGCTGCTCGCGATCCACCTGTCCTCGCTGGAGAAGTTCTGGAGCGGGCTCACGACGGCGCTCGAGGCGCCGGAGCTCCGCGCCGATCCGCGGTTCTCGGAGCGGCTCG
>DASSUY010000238.1:0-3266 GCA_035706525.1 Steroidobacteraceae bacterium | reverse complement strand
CGGCCCGGCACCGTCAAGGAGTAGCGGACATGAAGAAGACCTACCAGGGCAGCTGCCATTGCGGCGCGGTGCGCTTCGAGGCCGGCATCGACCTCGCGGCGGGCACGGTCAAGTGCAACTGCTCCATCTGCCGCAAGGGGCGCAACTGGCTGGCGGCCGTCGCCCCCGCGGATTTCCGGCTGCTGTCGGGCGAAGCGGACCTCGGCGAGTACCAGTTCGGCTCCCGCAGCATCCACCACCGCTTCTGCAAGCGCTGCGGCCTGCGGCCGTTCTCGCACAAGGCCGACAAGTCGTTCTACGCGGTGAACCTCGCCTGCCTCGACAATGCCGAGCCCGACGAGCTGATCGCCGCGCCGGTCGCTTTCGTGGACGGCCTGCACGACGACTTCAGGAAGCCGCCGCAGGAAACGCGCCACCTTTGAAGGGCGGCCGGCGTCCGCCGGGCGTCCGCCCCCTGTCCGCAGAGTGTCCGCGGACAGCCCGGGACACCGGATAGTCCAAGACCAACTTAATAAATTCAACCACTTACCGAGGTTCAAACCTTGGCACGCCACGTGCAATCCATGAGGGCGTGAGTGACCTGTCATGAAAATAACAAGCTTGCGTCCCCTGTCGGCCGGCGGGCGAGATACGGCGCCCGCCGGCTCCGACTCTTCCATCCGCGACACCAGCGGACAGGACGTTTCCGTCGACGGCGGCGGCGGGCGCCCCGGCCTGTCGCGCCAGAAGCTGATCGGCCTCGCGGCCGGCGCGCTCGCGCTCATCCTCGTCTTCGGCCTCCTGATCCGCGGCTGGAGCGCGACCGAATTCAACGTCTCGCGCGAGCGCCTGCGCATCGTGACCGTCACCGAAGGACCCTTCGTGCGCGACGTGTCCGCCCAGGGCACCGTCGTCGCGGCCGTGAGCCCGACGCTGTTCGCGGTCGCGCCCGGCAACGTCAGCTACGCCGTGCGCGCGGGCGACACGGTCAAGGCGGGCCAGGTCCTCGCGACGCTCGCGAGCCCCTCGCTCGAGAGCGAGTACCAGCGCGAGCGCGCGACGCTCGAGAGCCTCGACACCGCGCTCCAGCGGCAGGCGATCGAGATCCGCCGCCAGAAGCTCGCGACCAAGGAGGCCGCGGACCTCGCGAACGTCGAGATCCGCGCCGCCGAGCGCGAGTACCAGCGCGCGAAGTGGGCCTTCGAAGAGGGCGCGATCCCCGAGCGCGACCTGAAGGCCGCCGAGGACAAGCGCGAGTCGGCGAAGCTCACCTACGACAACGCCATGGAAACCGCCGGGCTCGAGCGGGAGAGCCTCGACCTCGACCTGCGCGCCCGCCGCCTCGAGCGCGAGCGCCAGGGCTTCACCGTCGCGAACCTGAAGCGCCGCGTCGACGAGCTGACGGTCCGCTCGCCGGTGGACGGCATGGTCGCGAACCTCGCGGCCGCGGAAAAGGCGAGCGTCGCGGAGAACGCGCCGCTCCTGACCGTCGTCGACCTCTCGGCCTTCGAGGTGGAGTTCCAGGTCGCCGACGTCTATGCGCGCGACATCAAGCCCGGCATGGAGGCGCAGATCGCGCTCGACGGGCAGAACTACCCCGGCATCGTCACGGCCATCTCGCCCGAGGTGCGCTCGGGCCAGGTGACGGGCCGCGTCAAGTTCGCGGGCGACCAGCCGCCGGGCCTGCGCCAGAGCCAGCGCGGCTCCGTGCGGATCGTGATCGAGCAGCGCGCGAAGGCGGTCAAGTTCGAGCGCAGCGCCGACATCGTCTCCGGCACGAAGGCCGTCTACGTCGTGCACGACGACACGGCCGTGCTGACGCCCGTCCAGCTCGGCGCGGCGGCGGTCGGCGAGATCGAGGTCCTGGACGGATTGAAGCCGGGGGACCAGGTGGTCATCTCCGGCACGGGCGAACTGAAGGAAGTGCCCGAATTCCACATCGGCGGTTGAGGAAGGAAAAGCCCATGCTCGAGATGAACGGCATCAGCAAGATCTACCGGACGGACCTGATCGAGACGCACGCGCTGCGCGACTTCTCGCTGAAGGTCGGCGACGGCGAGTTCGTCGCGGTCACGGGTCCCTCGGGCTCGGGCAAGACGACGTTCATGAACGTCGCGGGCCTGCTCGAGACCTTCGACACGGGCACCTACCGCCTCGACGGCCAGGACGTCAGCCGCCTCTCGGACGAGCAGCGCTCGAAGCTGCGCAACGAGAAGATCGGCTTCATCTTCCAGAGCTTCAACCTGATCCCGGACCTCGACATCTTCGACAACGTCGACGTGCCGCTGCGCTACCGCGGCCTCTCGAAGAAGGACCGGGAGACGCGCATCAAGAGCGCGCTGGACGTGGTCGGGCTTTCCTCCCGCATGCACCACATGCCCTCGCAGCTCTCGGGCGGCCAGCAGCAGCGCGCCGCCATCGCCCGCGCGCTCGCCGGCGACCCGCGCTTCCTGCTCGCGGACGAGCCGACCGGCAACGTGGATTCGCTGATGGCGCGCCAGGTCATGGACCTGCTCGAGCAGATCAACGAGATGGGCACGACGATCATCATGGTGACGCACGACCCGGAGCTCGCGCGCCGCGCGCACCGGAACGTCCACATCGTGGACGGCCAGCTTTCGGACCTGAAGCCCTACGAGACGCGCGGCGACGTCGCCGCCCGCCCGGCCGCCGCCGCGGCCGCGTCCCCGGCCTGAGGAGGCGCGCATGTTCGGCTACTACCTCGAGCTCGCGTTCCGGAACCTGAAGCGCAACCCCGGCCTGACCGCGCTGATGATCGGCGCGGTCGCGCTCGGCATCGCGGTCTGCGTCATGACGCTCACGATGTACCGCGCGATGTCGGGCAACCCGATCTGGTGGAAGAACGACGTCCTGTACGCGGTGACGATGGACTTCTGGGACCCGCAGGACCAGTACTTCAACACCAGGCCCGGCATGCCGCCGGAGCAGCTGACCTACCGCGACGCGCGGGCGGTCTACGAGTCCGACATCCCGGCGCGCAAGGTGATCATGCACAAGGCCGTCGGCATCCTCTCGGTCGACGGCGCGCGCATCAAGCCGGAGCGCGCGATGACGCGCGTGACGACCAAGGACTTCTTCGCGATGTTCGACGTGCCGTTCCAGTACGGCGGCGCCTGGACCGACGCGGCCGACTGGGGCCCCGAGCCCGTGATGGTCATTTCGCGCAAGATGAACGACAGGTTCTTCGGCGGCGCAAACAGCGTCGGCAAGACGATCCGCTGGGACGACAACGAGTTCCGCATCGTCGGCGTGCGCGACAACTGGAT
>DASSUY010000237.1:0-5017 GCA_035706525.1 Steroidobacteraceae bacterium | reverse complement strand
GCATCCCTCGCCCGCATCCTCAAGGGCGAATATCCCGATGCGCGCGGCCGCTTCGGTCCGTTCGGCGGCCGCTACGTGCCCGAGACGCTGGTGCCGGCGCTCGACCGGTTGCAGGCAGGTGTCGATCGTCACCTGCGCGATCGCGCGTTCCTCGACGAATTTCACGCCGAGCTGCGCAGCTGGGTCGGGCGACCGACGCCGCTGACGCACGCTCGCACGCTGTCCCAGCGCTGGGGCGCGGAGGTCTGGCTGAAGCGCGAGGACCTCGCGCACACCGGCGCGCACAAGATCAACAACGCGCTCGGCCAGGCGCTGATCGCGAAGCGCCTGGGCGCGCGGCGCGTCATCGCCGAGACGGGCGCCGGGCAGCACGGCGTCGCGAGCGCCGCGGCCTGCGCGCGCGTCGGCCTGCCCTGCGTCGTCTACATGGGCGAGGTGGACATGGCGCGGCAGGCGCCGAACGTCGGGCGCATGCGCCTGCTCGGCGCCGAAGTCGTCCCGGTCGCCGAGGGCGACCGGACGCTGCGCGCGGCGATCGACGCGGCGCTGCGCGACTGGGTCTCCGATCCCGTGCATTCGTACTACCTGCTCGGCTCCGCGGTCGGGCCGCACCCCTATCCCTGGCTCGTGCGCGAGCTGCAATCCGTGATCGGCCGCGAGGCCCGCGGCCAGCTGCTCGAGGCCGCGGGCGCGTTGCCCGATGCCGTGATCGCCTGCGTGGGCGGGGGCTCGAACGCGATCGGGCTCTTCCATCCCTTCCTCGCCGATCCGGGCGTGCGGCTCCTCGGCATCGAGGCGGGCGGGCGCGGCGACGGGCCGGGCGAGAACGCCGCGACGCTTGCCTGCGGGCGGCCGGGCGTGCTGCACGGCTGCTACACGATGCTGCTGCAGGATGCCGACGGGCAGGTGCTGGAGACGCATTCCGTCTCGGCGGGACTCGATTACTCCGCGGTCGGTCCGGAACACGCCCTGCTGCAGGCGATCGGCCGGGTCGAGTACGGCCTCGCCCGCGACGAGGAAGCGCTCGCGGCGCTCCGGGAATGCGCGGAGCGCGAGGGCATCCTGGCCGCGCTCGAAAGCGCGCATGCGCTCGCCGGCGCACGGCGGTTCGCGGCGCGGCATCCCGGCGCGCGCGTCCTCGTGGGCCTCTCCGGCCGCGGCGACAAGGACCTCCCGACGCTCGCAGGTGCCGCGTGAGGCCGCGCGAGCGGCTGGCGGCGGCGCTTCGCAACCGGGAGGGCCCCGCGATCGTCGCGTTCGTGACCGCCGGCTTTCCCGATCGCGGGCGGTTCGGGGCGCAGCTCGCCGCCATCTCGGACGCGGCAGACGCCGTCGAGATCGGCGTGCCGTTCTCCGACCCGATGGCGGACGGCGTGACGATCCAGCGCTCGAGCCGCGCGGCGCTCGGGCAGGGCGTGACGCTCGCCTGGATCCTGCAAACGTTGCGCGCGATGCCGCCGGCGCGGGCGCCGCGCGTCCTGATGAGCTACCTGAACCCGCTCCTCTCCTACGGCTTCGCCGCGCTCGCGCGCGAGGCGGCCGCGGCGGGCGTCTGCGGATTCATCGTGCCCGACCTGCCGTACGAGGAATGCGGGGAGCTCCGCGCGGCGCTCGCGGCCGAGGGCATCGCGCTCGTGCAGATGGCGACGCCGGTGACGCCGCCCGCGCGCGCCGCGATGCTCGCGCGCGCTTCCGAGGGCTTCCTCTACGCGGTCACGATGACGGGCACGACCGGCAGCGGGGTCGCGCTCGACGACGGGCTGCTCACCTGGCTCGACGGCTTGCGCGAGCGCTCGGGGGTTCCCGTCTGCGCGGGCTTCGGCCTGCGAAGCGGCGCGCAGGTCGCCCGGCTCGCCGGGCACGTCGACGGCGTGATCGTCGGCTCGGCGCTGATCGAGGCGCTGGAACGCGGCGGCGATCCCGCCGCGTTCCTCGCGTCGCTGCGCGCGGCCTGAGGCCTCAGTTCTTCCGGTACAGGTGCGCGAACCGGTCCGTCTTGCCGCGGACCGACGGGTCGAACACCAGCTTCGAGTGGTCGTCGGAGGAATTGCGGTAGCCGGTGTAGGCCTTCTCGAACAGGAATCCGTGGCTCGCGATGTCCTTCTTCGCGAAGGCCTCGTCGATGCGGTGCAGGTCCTGCGCCGCCGCGCTGCCCGTGCCCTCCTGCGCCGCGTGGTCGACGATCAGCAGGTGTCCGCCCGGCTTCAGGGCCTCGTGCAGCTGGTCGAGGAACCTGCCCGCGTCGATCTTCGGCCAGCCGTTCGCCTCGTCCACCCAGTACAGGTCGTGGTAGGCCATGAAGATCAGGATCAGGTCGTACTGGTCCTTGCCGAGCCCCATCGCAGGCGTCTCGACGACGCGCTGCTTCACGTCGGCGAGCCGGCCCTCCTTGAAGCGCTCCTTGATCGCGTCCTTGTCGAACGCGAAGTAGCCGACGTTGTTGACGAGCGTGACGCTGCCGCCCGGCGCGACGGCGCGCGAGAGCAGCTCGGTCCAGTACCCGCCGCCGCCGAACACGTCGGCGACGCTGTCGCCGGGCTTCACGCCCGCGAAGGCGAGCAGCTCCGCCGGCTTGTCGCGGGCGTCGCGCTCGCGGTCCTTGGCCGGGCGCTCCGCCGCGGCGACGGCCTTGGCGACGTTGTCCGGGACCTCGGCCGCCTGCAGCGGCGATGCCAGCAGGAGGGCGGCGAGCAGGGCGATGAAGGGACGCATCGGCTTCTCCTTGTTCATTCGCCGCCGGTCGCGCTCTTGCGATAGTCGAGCGCCGGCGGGCGGTCTCCGAGCAGGGCCTTGTACCTGAAATCCGGGCCGCGGCGCTTGTCGAACTCCGCCTTGGCCTTCGCGAGGATATCAGGGCGCGAGAACAGCTCGCGGGCCGTGAGCGCGAGAGTTTGCGAGGCGACGTGCATGCCCTTGAATCCGATGCTCATGCCGTCGGCGGCGGTCGCCTGCCAGCTGTGCGCGGAGGTCCCGGGCACCCAGGTCGCCGTGCGAAGGCCGGCGGTCGGCACGGTCCAGCTCACGTCGCCGACGTCCGTCGAGCCGAGGCCCGGCCGCTCGAAGTCGAAGGGCTGCACGGCCTCGTGCGAGTCGAGCTCGACGGAGGGGGACATGAGCGTCGCGTAGATCTTCTCCGCGAAAGCCTGCTCCCCCGGCGTGTACCCGAACCCGCCGACCTCGTTCAGCTTCGCGTTCATCACCTTCGAGAGCGTCTCGTTCGCGAGCAGGTTGTGGGTCCCGCCGATGACCTCGTAGTCCATCGTCGTGCCGGTGCCGAGCGCCGCGCCCTCGGCGGCCTTCACGAGCCGCTCGAAGATCGCCTCGACCATGGGCGCGTCGCCGTGCCGCACGTAGTAGTACACCTCGGCGAAGTCCGGCACGACGTTCGGCGCGGAGCCGCCGCTCGTGATCACGTAATGCATGCGCGCGTCGGAGGGGATGTGCTCGCGCATCATGTTCGCCATCATGTCGAGCGCCTCGACGCCGTCGAGCGCGGAGCGGCCCTTGTCCGGTGCGCCGGAGGCGTGCGCCGAGAGCCCGTGGAAGCGGAACTTGGCGGACTTGTTCGCGAGCGCGCGGTCGATGCCGGCGAAGTTCACGTCCGAGGGATGCCAGTGCAGCACGGCGTCCACGTCGTTGAAGAGCCCGGCGCGCACCATGTACACCTTGCCGGAGCCGCCTTCCTCGGCGGGCGTGCCGTAGACGCGGATCGTCCCCTTCGTGCCGCTCTCCTTCAGCCAGTCGGCGAGCGCGATGCCCGCGGAGACGGAGGCCGTGCCGAAGAGGTTGTGGCCGCAGGCGTGCCCCGCCTTCTTGCCCTCTATGGGCTTGCGGTCGGGTACCGAGTCCTGGTTGATGCCCGGGAGCGCGTCGAACTCGGCGAGGATCCCGATGACGGGCTTGCCGCTGCCGCTCGAGGCGACGAAGGCGGTCGGGATGCCGGCGACGCCGGCCTCGACCGTGAAGCCCGCCTCCGTCAGCTCCTTCTGCAGCAGCGCCGAGCTCTTCGTCTCCTGGTAGCCGACCTCGGCGTACTCCCAGATCGTGCGCGCGAGCTGCGCGTCGCGCTGCGCGCGCGCGGCGAGGAACTGCTTGAGGCCCGAGCCCGGGTCCGCGGCGAGCGCGGCCGGGGCGAGCAGGGCGAGGCTGAGGCAGAGGGCTGCACTTTTCATCTTGCGGATCCGGTGCTTGCGGGGGGACCGACAGCTTAGCGGCGCAGGGCGCGGCCATCCACCCCGATGGCGTACGATGGCGTCCCGATGAGCGCCCATCGCCTCCTCGTCATCAGCCGGCGCTTCCGCGGCCCGCCGACGTCGGGCAACGGCGGCTACACCTGCGGCATGATCGCCGCCGCCTCCGCGAAGCCGGTGGAAGTCCGCCTCAACGTGCCGCCGCCGCTCGACACGCGCCTCGAGATCGTGGACGACGCCGCGACCGGGGGGCTCAAGCTCCTGCACGGCGCCGAGGTCGTCGCGACGGCGACGCCGAAGGAGTTTGAGCTCGACGTGCCGAAGCCGCCGACGTACGCGCAGGCGCTCGCGGCCGTCAGCGACTACGAGGGCTTCCAGGAGCACGCGTACTCCGACTGCTTCGTCTGCGGCCCCGCGCGGCAGCGCGGCGACGGGATGCGGATCTTCGCCTCGCCGATCGACGGCATGGAGCTCGTCGCGGCCGCGTGGATGCCCGACCGCTCGCTCATCGGGCCGGACGGGAAGGTCCTGCCCGAATTCATGTGGGCCGCGCTCGACTGCCCGGGCTTCTTCGCGACCGGCGTCGCCGTCCGCGGGCCGCTGCTCGGCACGTATGCCGCGCGCATCGACCGCTGCGTGCACCTCGACACGCCCTGCGTGGTCATCGGCTGGCCGATCCGCAGCGAGGGCAGGAAGCACGTCGTCGGCACGGCGATCTTCGACGGCTTCGGCGAGCTTTGCGGCCGCGCAATTGCCACCTGGATTGAACCGCGGCAGGCGCCGAGCTGACGCCCGATTGGCGATCCGGGGGGCTATTCAGGATCGTG
>DASSUY010000236.1:0-7733 GCA_035706525.1 Steroidobacteraceae bacterium | reverse complement strand
CGATGATCGCCTCGTCCTTCATGCGGGCGAGCGCCCGGCGCGGCGGGATCGTGCCGTCGAGCGCCCGGGTGGCGATGTCCTTGAGCGCGGCGGCCTTGGCGCGCGAGAAGCCGCAGCCCCGGAGCCGCTCGAGCGGCGTCTCGGCGAGCCGCTCCGGCGGCGGGAAGCAGTCGCTGCCGTAGAGCGCATAGAACCGGCCGAGGATGGTTCGCGCCGCCCGGCCGGTGAGCTGCTGGTGCGCGACGGCCTGGACGAGCGCCTCGTAGGCGCCCTCGCCGCGCACGGGCCTGACGGCCCAGGCCCCTGCGCGGCGGATGAGTTGCGCCATCACCGGGTCGACCCGGCGCAGGTGGCGCAGCGCCTCCGTCATCCGCGCTTCATGGAGTCGAAGAATTCGGCGTTGGTCTTCGTGTCCTTCATCTTGTCGATGAGGAACTCGACCGCGGCCAGCTCGTCCATCGGGTGCAGGAGCTTGCGCAGGATCCAGATCTTCGCCAGCTCGTCCGGCGGCGTGATCAGCTCCTCGCGGCGCGTGCCGGAGCGGTTGATGTTGAACGCCGGGAAGATGCGCTTCTCGGAGATGCGCCGGTCGAGGTGGATCTCGGAGTTGCCGGTGCCCTTGAACTCCTCGTAGATGACGTCGTCCATGCGCGAGCCCGTGTCGATCAGCGCGGTGGCGATGATCGTGAGCGAGCCGCCCTCCTCGACGTTGCGCGCCGCGCCGAAGAAGCGCTTCGGCCGCTGCAGCGCGTTCGCGTCCACGCCGCCCGTCAGCACCTTGCCGGAGCTCGGGACGACGGTGTTGTAGGCGCGAGCGAGGCGCGTGATGGAGTCGAGCAGCACGACCACGTCGCGCTTGTGCTCGACGAGCCGCTTCGCCTTCTCGATGACCATCTCGGCCACCTGCACGTGGCGGCTCGCCGGCTCGTCGAAGGTCGAGGCCACGACCTCGCCCTTCACCGTGCGCGACATCTCGGTCACTTCCTCCGGCCGCTCGTCGATCAGCAGCACGATCAGGTAGACGTCCGGGTGGTTCCAGGTGATGGAGGTCGCGATGTTCTGCAGCAGCATCGTCTTGCCGGCCTTCGGCGGCGAGATGATGAGCCCGCGCTGGCCCTTCCCGAGCGGCGCCATCAGGTCGATGATGCGCGCCGTCAGGTCCTCGGTGGAGCCGTTGCCGCGCTCGAGCTTGAGCCGCTTGGTCGGGTGCAGCGGCGTCAGGTTCTCGAACAGCAGCTTGTGCCGCGCGCTCTCCGGCGTGTCGAAGTTGATCTCGCCGACCTTGAGGAGCGCGAAGTAGCGCTCGCCGTCCTTGGGCGGGCGGATCAGGCCGGAAATCGAGTCGCCGGTGCGGAGGTTGAAGCGGCGGATCTGGCTGGGGCTGACGTAGATGTCGTCGGGGCCGGCGAGGTAGGAGCTGTCGGCGGAGCGGAGGAAGCCGAAGCCGTCCTGCAGGATCTCGAGGACGCCGTCGCCGTAGATGTCCTCCCCGCCCCTCGCGTGCGCCTTCAGGATCGAGAAGATCACGTCCTGCTTGCGCTGCCTCGCCATGTTCTCGAGGCCCATGCCCTCGGCCATGGCGACGAGCTCGTGGACGGGCTTGTTCTTCAGCACCGTCAGGCTCATCGCGCTTCGCGACGCGGCCAGTTCCTCCGGCGAGATGATGTCGCCGTCGGGGCCGTCCATCATCGTGTGGTCGTCGACCGGGAGGCCCTCGTTGCCGTGGCGCGGCCCGCCGCCCCCGCGGTTCCTGTGGCCCTTCTGCCGGTTCCGGGCCTGGTTGCCGAGATAGCCCCTCACAGGTGCTGGTCCAGGAGTGCCGCGAGCTTCGACTTGCCGACGAGGCCGACCTGCTGCGCCTCGGGCGCGCCGTTCTTGAACAGGATCAGCGTCGGGATGCCGCGCACGCCGTACTTCACGGGCGTCTGGCGGTTGTCGTCGATGTTGAGCTTCGCGATCTTGACGCGCCCGGCATAGTCCTTCGCGATGTCGTCGAGGATGGGGGCGATGGCCTTGCAGGGGCCGCACCATTCGGCCCAGAAGTCGAGCAGGACGGGCGTGTCGGACTTGAGGACGTCGGATTCGAACGTCGCGTCGGTGGTATGGACGATATTATTGCCGCTCACGCGGGCATTTCTCCTGGGTTTCGAGTTGTCGGTGACGGGCGAATGCCCGATACGGCACAATATTGGGCGCGCTTGGGAGCAAAAGGCGCGGGAAACCGCACCGCTAGGACGCTTTTGTAACGCTTCAGGCTTCTTTTTTCAAGTGATGGCCCGCAAAGTACCCACCCGGTGACACAACAGCAATATTCCGACCTCTCGTTCACCGGCCTGCACCTGCCCGAATCCGTCGCCCGCGGCATCGCCGATGCCGGCTTCGAGCGCTGCACGCCGATCCAGGCGCAGTCCCTCCCGCGCGCGCTCGCAGGGCTCGACGTCGCCGGCCAGGCCCAGACCGGCACCGGCAAGACGGCCGCTTTCCTCGTCGCGCTCTTCTCGAACCTGCTGCGCCACCCGGCCTCGCCCGGGCGGCCCGTGACCTCGCCGCGCGCGCTGGTCCTCGCGCCGACCCGCGAGCTCGCGATCCAGATCCACCGCGACGCGGAGATCCTCGGGCAGTACACGGGCCTCAACCTCGGCCTCGCCTTCGGAGGCGTCGACTACGACAAGCAGCGGCGCCAGCTCGCCGCCGGGGTCGACGTCCTGATCGGCACGCCGGGCCGCATCATCGACTTCTTCCGCCAGCACGTGTTCGACCTGCGCCACGTGCAGGTCATGGTCCTCGACGAGGCCGACCGCATGTTCGACCTCGGCTTCATCAAGGACATCCGGTTCCTGCTGCGCCGCCTGCCCGCCCCCGAGCACCGGCTGAACCTGCTGTTCTCGGCGACGCTGTCCCACCGCGTGCTCGAGCTCGCCTACGAGCACATGAACGACCCCGAGCTCGTCCGCATCGAGCCGGAGCGCATCACCGCCGAGCGCGTGCGCCAGGTCATCTACTACCCCGCGATGGAGGAGAAGGCCCCGCTGCTCGTGCACCTCATCCGCACGCACGCGGCGACGCGCACGCTCGTGTTCGTCAACACGAAGCGGCTCGCCGAGCGCCTCGAGCGGCTGCTGCGCGCGAACGGCATCGTCGCCTCGGCGATGTCCGGCGACGTCCCGCAGCGCAAGCGCATGCGCATGCTGCGGGAGTTCCACGAGGGCAAGCTTGCCGCGCTCGTCGCGACGGACGTGGCGGCGCGCGGGCTGCACATCCCCGACGTGAGCCACGTCTTCAACTACGACCTGCCGCAGGACCCGGAGGACTACGTGCACCGCATCGGCCGCACGGCGCGCGCGGGCGCGGCCGGCGACGCGGTGAGCTTCGGCTGCGAGCAGTACGTGGTCTCGCTGCCGGACATCGAGGACTTCATCGGCCATCGGATACCCGTCGGCAGCTTCGACCCCGCGGAACTGCCGGAGCTGAAGCCGGCGCACCATGCGCCCCGGTCCTTCGGCGACGAGGAAGGCGACGGCCCGCCTCCGGCCCGTCCCCCGCAGCGGCACGGGGGCGGCGGGGGCGGCGGGGGCGGCGGCGGCAGGCGGCGCAGGCGCCGCTAGCCCGAAAGCCCCGCGGCGAGCTCTAGCACCGAGTCCACGCTCGCGACGCCGTTCGCGGCGCGCGCGGGCGCGCGATTGACCGGCCGGCGCACCGCGTACACCCAGCGGATGCCGTGCCCGCGCGCCGCGTCCAGCACGGCCGCGTTGTCGTCGGCGAACAGCGTGCGCGCGGGATCGAAGCGCTCGCGCGCGGCGAGCCGCGGCCAGAACGCGGCGTTCTCCTTCGGCTCGCCGAACTCGTGCGAGCTGTAGACCGCGTCGAAGCGGCGCCGGACGCCGAGGTGCGCGTCCTTGATGGCGAGGATCTCGGGGTGCGCGTTGGTGACGAGGACCACGCGCTTGCCGGAGGCCCTGAGGCGCGCGAGGAACTCCCGTGCCTCGGGCAGCCAGTCGATCTCGTGCCGGTTCGCGCGCTTCATCGCGAGGATGTCGAGCGAGAGCGCGCGGCTCCAGTACTCGACGCAGTACCAGTCGAGCGTGCCCGCGGTCGCCTCGAAGATCGGGCGCATCAGGCGCTCGGCTTCCTCGACGGCGATCCCGCGGCTCTCGGCGACGCGGCGCGGCAGCTGCTCGCCCCAGAAGCGCTTGTCGTAGCCGAGGTCGAGCAGCGTGCCGTCCATGTCGAGCAGCACGGTGTCGATCGCGGTCCAGTCGGGCAAGCGGGCGCGTCCCTGCACGCGCCTATGATATAACGCGCCACTTTCCGGAGCGGAAATCCATGGATCCCCACCAGCTTCTCCTCGGCGTCGCCGCCCTCGCGCGCGAAGCCGGCCGCGCGATCCTCGAGGTCTACGCGTCCTCGTTCAGCGTCCAGGAGAAGGAGGACCGCTCGCCGCTCACGGAGGCGGACCTGCGCTCCGAGAAGCTGATCCTCGCGGGCCTCAAGCGGCTCGCGCCCGAGATCCCGGTGCTGTCCGAGGAAGCGGCGCAGGCGCCCTACTCGACGCGCCGCCACTGGCCGCGCCTGTGGGTCGTGGACCCGCTCGACGGCACCAGGGAGTTCGTGCAACGGAACGGCGAGTTCACCGTGAACATCGCGCTCGTCGACCGGCACCGCCCGGTGCTGGGGGTCGTGCACGCGCCCGTGCTCGAGCGCACCTACTACGCCGCCGAGGGCGCGGGCGCCTTCCGCTCGGACAAGGAGGCGGCCGGCCAGCCGATCCGCGTCGCGAAGCGCGGGGCCGGGCCGGTGCGCGTCGTCGGCAGCCGCTCGCACCGCGGCAGCTCGCTCGACGCCTTCCTCGCGCGGGTCGGCGAGCACGAGCTCGTCGAGGTCGGCAGCTCCCTGAAGCTCTGCCTCGTCGCCGAGGGCCAGGCGGACGTCTACCCGCGGCTCGGCCCGACCAGCGAGTGGGACACCGCGGCCGGCCAGTGCGTGCTCGAGCAGGCGGGCGGCCACGTGCTGAAGCTCGACGGCCAGCCGCTCGAGTACAACCGCGAAAACACGCTGAATCCGAGCTTCATCGGCTACGCCGACGCCGGTACGGACTGGCTCGCGCTCGTGAAATGACCTGGGAGCTCCTCGTCGCGGTCGCCCTGCTCGCGGCGGCCGCCGCCTTCTGGCACTCGAGCCTCGCCGCGCGGGAGGCCGCGAACCGGGAGGCGCAGGAGGCCTGCGCGAACGCGAGCGTGCAGATGCTCGACGGCACGGTGGCGCTGCACCGCATCCGGCTCGTGCGCGGCGGGGACGCCCCGCTCTCCTGGCACCGCACCTACGTCTTCGACTACACCGCGGACGGCTACCAGCGCCAGCGCGGCTTCGTCGTGATGACCGGCGAGCGCGTCGACACCGTCGGGCTCGGGCCTCGCGCCGTATGAGCCCCGAAGCCGTCGTCGACCTGCACCTGCATTCCACCGCCTCGGACGGCATGCTGCCGCCGGAGGCGCTCGTCGCGCACGCCGCCGCCTGCGGCGTCACCCTCATGGCGCTCACCGACCACGACACGATCGCCGGCGTCGACGCGGCGGCCGCCGCGGCGCGCGGGCTCGGCGTCGCCTTCCTGCCCGGCGTCGAGGTCTCCTGCGAGTGGCGCGGCCGCGCGATCCACGTGCTGGGCCTTCGCGTCGACCCGGAATGCCCGGCGCTCCGGCGGGCGCTCGCGGGCCAGCAGGCGCTGCGCGAGTCGCGCGCCCTCGCCATCGCGGAAAGGCTGGACGCGGCCGGCGCGCCGGGAACCCGCGCGCTCGAGTCGATCCGCGCCGCGGGCAGCCTCCCGACCCGCACGCACTTCGCCCGCGCGCTCGCATCCCTCGGCGCGGCCGCGGACGTCGCCTCGGCTTTCGAGCGCTGGCTCGGGCGCGGCAGGCCCGGCCACGTGAAGGGCGACTGGCCCGGCCTCGTCGAGGCGACCGGCTGGATCACTTCGGCGGGCGGCAAGGCCGTCATCGCGCACCCGATGCGCTACCCGCTTTCCGCCGGCGCGCGGCGCGAGATGTGCGGGGAATTCCGGGCCGCGGGCGGCAGCGGGGTCGAGGTCGTGACCGGCGGCGGGAGCCCGCGCGACCGGGAGCAGGCCGTCTCGCTCGCGGTCCGCACCGGGCTCGAGGGCTCGGCCGGTTCCGACTTCCACGACCCCGCCGTGCCGTGGAATCCGCCGGGTCGATTGGCTAAGCTTCCCGGATCCATCCGGCCCGTGTGGTCCGATTTCCTGCCGGCATGACGGACGACGACAAGGTCAATACGCAGCTGCTCGAACGACTGCAGCGGCTGCGCGAGCTGCGCATCGAGCATCGCGACCTCGACGACGTGATCTGCCGCCTGTCGCTCGACCTCTACGTCGACGAGCTGCAGCTGCGCCGCCTCAAGAAGCGCAAGCTCCTGCTGAAGGACCAGATCCTGCGGCTCGAAAGCGAGCTGATCCCGGACCTCAACGCATGATGGCGCGCGCCGCCGCCTTCTACGACGCGCTCCTCGCCTTCGTCGGCAACCCGCAGTTTCCCGTCGTCGCCGCGACCGCGCTGCTCGTCGCGGCCGGCGTGCTCTGGGGGCGCAACTGGTACCTCGAGCGCTCGAACGGCCATTCCGGCGGCGTACTCGTCGACGCCTTCACCGTCATCGCGCCCTACCTCGCCGGCCTCGCGATCATCGGCCTCGCGCTGTTCGCGGCCGGCGGCAAGCCGCGCCCGTGGTACGAGACCGCGGCGACGCTGCTCGCGGCGCTCGCGCTCATCCGCCTCGTCGTCCTGCTGCTGCGCGTCTCGCTCGGCAAGAGCCGCGCGATCAAGACCTGGGAGCTGCGCGCGACGCTGATCGTCTGGTCGCTGGTCGCGGCGGAGACCCTCGGCCTCCTCGACCCGGTCGTCGCGAGCCTCGACTCGATCGGCCTCAGCCACGGCAAGACGCGCATCACCGTCTGGTCGGTGATGAAGGCGATCGCGACGGTCACGGTCTTCGTCGTCGCGAGCGCCTGGATCGCCCGCTGGATCGACCGGCGCGTCGGCAACATCAAGGAGCTCGCGCCGTCGACCCGCATCGGCATCGGCAAGTTCGCGTATGCGCTCCTGATCGCCTTCGGCGTCCTGTTCGGCCTGCAGGCCTCGGGCGTCGCCCTCACGACGCTGACGGTCTTCTCGGGCGCGATCGGCCTCGGCCTCGGCTTCGGCCTGCAGGCGGTCGCCGGCAACTTCGTGAGCGGCTTCGTGCTCCTCGTGGACCGCTCGGTGAAGCCCGGCGACGTCATCAGCTTCACGGGCGCGACGGGCACGAGCACGACCGGATTCGGCTGGGTCGAGGAGCTCCGCGGCCGCCACGTCGTGATCCGCGACCGCGACGGCGTCGCGACGCTCGTGCCGAACCAGGACGTGATCACGAAGCCGCTGATCAACTGGAGCTACGGCCACCCGCGCGTGCGCCTGCGCCTGCCGGTGCGAATCGCCTACCACGACGACGTCGAACTCGCGCTGTCGCTGCTGCTGAAGGCCGCGGAGCATCCGCGGATCCTGCGCGACCCGCCCGCCGTCTCGCGGCTCCTCGAGTTCGCGGACTACGGCATGGAGATCGAGCTGCGCTTCTGGATCGGCGACCCCGCCGAGGGCGTCAACAACGTGCGCTCGGACGTGAACCGGAAGATCTGGGCCCTGTTCCGCGAGCACGGCATCACGATCCCGCCCGCGCAGCGCGAGATCCGG
>DASSUY010000235.1:0-7434 GCA_035706525.1 Steroidobacteraceae bacterium | reverse complement strand
GCGTCGATTTGAACGGTGGGTTTTTCCTGACTATGGCATCCGTGAGGAAGACTGGGTCCCGTTCAATGACATGGTGCGTGATCGATTGCAGGAAGTAATTGAGGACTTGGAAACACAGTTCGTCCTATTTCGCAGGCCGAGGGAAGGCGTAGACAAGGTACTGAGCGTCGGAGTTGGCCTTTATCTTTACAAGGACGACTTGGCTGACGACAAGAAGTTTCAAGAAATGCTCGCAACTCTTATCGAGGATGAAAAGAGTTCCGAGTCGTAGGCAAGGGAAGGAACAGGTGGGGATCAAGAACATGATGACTACAAAGTCTCGCTCGACGAGCGTGGTTGGCGCTGCAATCGCAGTGCTGCTCTGTACTGCTCCCTTGGATGTCAGCGCAGTTGCCAATGGCCCATCGTCAAATGCGGACTTTCCACGACGGAGTGCAGTCAACGCGGCGCTAGCGGCGTACGGTGCGCGAGTTGTGGCAGTTGGTCGCGTGGATGCGGTTTCGCCAGGACGCGAAATCGATGTGCTTGGTTTCCGCGTGCGTTCCAGCGCGGATGACAGTTTCCAAGTGGGCGACTACGCGCTGGTGATCGATTGGTCACGCCGCGGCGCCAAAGAACGAATTCTTGAAGTTCGGCCCCTGAACATTCGGTATGTGCCAGGAGTCAGTGAGGTTTTTCTGCGAGGGAAGCTTTCGGCTAACGACTCACTCCGTGGCCAGGCAACCCTCGAAAAGGTGCGCATCGACTATTCAACTATCTCGGGAACTTCGATCGGGCGTGCGGCGACCTCAGGTGCTCAATTGGAGGTGCGCGGTACGCAGCCCCATCCTCTCGGGTTGGTCCTTGGCACTTCCGCAACGCTGCATAACGCTGGCTCGTTGGGTACCGGCAAGCTGAGCAGTTCGCTCGGCACGGGTCGCATCGACGGCTCGCTGGGAACTGGCAAGCAGGATGGTTCGCTCGGGACCGGTAAGTTGAGCGGTTCGCTTGGTACGGGCCGCAACGAAGGTTCCCTGGGCACGGGCCGCACGGACGGCTCGCTGGGTACGGGCAAGCTGGATGGCTCGCTCGGCACCGGCAAGTTGAGCGGCTCGCTGGGCACGGGCCGGATTGATGGCTCGCTCGGCACTGGCAAACTTGATGGATCCCTCGGTACCGGCAAGTTGAGCGGCTCGCTTGGTACGGGCCGCACAGACGGCTCGCTGGGCACCGGCAAACTTGATGGATCGCTCGGTACAGGGAAGCTCAGTGGGTCTCTCGGTACGGGCAAAATTGACTGAGCCGCAGTCAATTTGAGCCAGGAACGGCGCCGCGAGGCGCCGTTCTTCTTTCCGGGTCCCGCCCGCGCGCCTCACGAGCTTCACCTCACATTTCCCCGGCTCGCCATGACGTAAGCTTGCGGCGCAGCAGCTGCCGATTGGCCGTCCTTTTCTGATGCATTCACTCAGTTTCACAGTCCGGCGCTTCGCCGCGCACATCCTCAGGGCGGCTGCCATGGTTGCGGTTGCTTGCCTTGCGACCGCGTGCGGCGGCGGGCATGACGATACTGCGCAGCAGGGCGCACTGCTGACCCTGACTCGCAGCATCGGGGGACAACCCGGCTCACTGGATCCCCAGCGGGCTGAAGACGCCTTCTCCTACGACGTCCTGCGCGACCTCTATGAAGGACTCGCCGCGAGTACGCCGGATGGTGCCGTCATTCCCGCGGCAGCGACATCGTGGCGGGTCGAGAACGACGGCAAGCGATACGTGTTTCAACTGCGCGACGAGGCCCGCTGGTCGAACGGGGACCCGGTCACCGCGCATGATTTCGTCGAGGGGTTTCGTCGCGCAGTCGATCCTCAAACCGCCTCCGGCGCCGCGGACCTCCTGCGGACCATCGAGAACGCGCCGGCGATCCTGGCGGGCAAGCTGCCACGCTCCGCGCTCGGGGTGCAGGCCCTTTCCGATACGTCGCTCGCGATCGAGCTTTCGCGCGCGGTTCCCTATTTCCCGGACATCCTGACCAACGTGGTCGCCTTTCCCGTGCATCGGAGTTCGCTGGGCGGGCAGGGTGGATTCGGGAAGCCGGGCGTCACCGTCTCGAACGGGCCTTACCGCCTCGCGGCCTATGCCCCGGGTGCGAACCTTGTGCTCCTGCGCAATCCGCACTATTGGGACGCGGGTTCCGTCGCCTTTGACCGTGTCCGCTACGAAGTCGTGGCGGACGAGAACGCCGAGTACGCGCGGTTCCGCGCCGGCGAGCTCGACGTCACGAACAACGTTCCGGTGCAGCGCTTCCAGGAGCTCAATTCGAAGCCGGGCTCCGGCCTCCAGCATCGGACCACGCTCGCGACCTTCTACTTCACGCTCAACACGTCGCGGGGCCCGCTCAGCGCCAGCCGGGGCCTGCGGGAGGCACTCTCCCTGGCGATCGACCGGGATGCGATCGCGCGGTCCGTGGCGCGTGCGGGGCAGGTGCCTGCGTATTCACTGGTGCCGGGAGATACCTGGAACTACGTGCCCCCGGCCTACGACTGGCGCACGGCAAGCCGGGAAGCGCGGCTGGAGCGCGCGCGCAGGTTGTACAAAGCCGCCGGCTATACGCGGGACCAGCCGCTGCGCCTCAAGCTCCTCTACAACGAGAACGAGCTGATCCAGCGCGTGTGCATCGCCGTGGCGGCGATGTGGCAGGAGGCGCTCGGGGTCGAGACGGAGCTGCTGCAGATGGAGTTCAAGGCCTACTTGGCGTCCCGCGCGGATCCGGTGCAATGGGACGTCGTGCGGGTCGGCTGGACGGCGGACTACAACGACGCTTCGTCCTTCCTCGACACGATGACGGAAGGGAGCCCGCAGAATTTCGGCCGCTGGGTCAACCGGGAATACACCCGGCTGCTCGACGCCGCGGCGGTCGAGTCGGACCCGGTGAAGCGCCGCGACACGTTGCAGCAGGCGGAGTCGCTGATGCTCGGCGATTATCCGCTGCTGCCCGTGTACTTCTACGTCACGCGCCGCCTGGTGCAGCCCCGTGTCGCAGCGCCTGCGCTGAACCCGATGTTCCGGACCTATTCCCGGAACTTCAGGCCCGCGCGCTGATTCAGAGCGACTTCTCGACCTTCGCCTGCTTGACCAGGCCCTTCAGGTATTCCTCGAACTTCTTCTGGTTGACGAGCGGGCCGAGCTGCGCCTTCACGGCGTCGAAGGCCGGCGGGCTCGTCGGGCGCTTTTCCTCGAGCTTGATGACGTGCCAGCCGAATTCCGACTTCACCGGGGCCGCCGTGTACTTGCCGGCCTCGAGCTGCTGGACCGCATCGGAGAAGGGCTTGACCATCTGGTTGGGATTGAACCAGCCGAGGTCGCCGCCCTCCGCGGAGGACCCGTCCTTGGAATTGTCCTTGGCGAGCTGCTCGAAGCTCGCGCCCTTGTCGAGCTGCGCGATGAGTTCCTTGGCCTTCGTTTCGTCGTCGACGAGTATGTGCCGGGCGTGGAACTCCTCCTTGGGGGCCTCCGCGATGCGCGCGTCGTACTCGGCCTTCAGCTCGGCCTCGGTCGGCTCCTTGCCGCTCGTGTAGTCCTTGAACAGCAGCTCGGCCATGGAGCTCTTCTCCACGAGCTCGATGCGTGCCTTGGGCTCGCCCGCGCCGAGCTTCTTCTTGTCCGCTTCCTGCGCTCCCGCGTACATGCCGATGAGCTCGTCCAGGGACTCGGCCTGCTCGGCAGGCGTCAGGTCACCCGCGGTCTTTCCGGGGTGGCGCGTCTTCACGTAGAGGTTCCAGACGTCGCGGGAAATCTGCTGGCCGTTGACCACGGCCACCGGCTTCTCCGCGGAATCAGCAGGGGTGTCCGCCTGGGTGCAGCCGGCGGCCAGGAACATGCCGACCGCGGAAATGGCCAGGATCTTCGTGTATTTCATTGGGTCCTCGATGGAGAGTCGTCGTCGGGTGAAACTGCCTCGATGTTGAGGGCGTGTATCTCGCGCGGCAGCAGGTCGGAGAGCGCCCCGTAGACCAGACGATGACGCTCGAGGCGGCTGCGTCCGGTGAAATCCTGAGACTCGATGCGGACAATAAAGTGCCCGGCGCCGTCGCGTGCGCCGGCATGGCCGGCGTGTCGCGCGCTGTCGTCGATGACGGCCACCCGGGCGTCGGCGAAGGCGCGCTCGAGCAGGGTCCGGATCCGCTCAACCCGCGGGCTTGTCATGCGCCTGCGTCCTCGCGGCGATCCAGAAAGCCTGGGCGACGACGAAGAGCAGCGTCAGCCCGAGCGAATAGAGCTTGAAGTTCATCCAGCCGTCGTCGTCGAGGTACTTCATCGCGACCAGGTTGGCTGCGCCCATCGCCAGGAAGTAGCCAACCCAGGCGCCGTTCAGGCGGCGCCACTGCAGGTCGGTCAGGTGCAGCTCCGCGGAGGCCGCTACCGTGATGCGACGGATGAGCGGCTGGTCGCTGACGCGCCGCCACATGGTCGCGAGGAACGTCGCCGCGAACAGCCAGTTGATGATGGTGAACTTCCACTTTATGAAAGCCGTGTCGTGGACCGCGATCGTCAGGCCGCCGAAAGCCAGAGCGAGCCCCGCCGTGACCAGGTGCATCTTGTTGACGGTCCGGGTGCGCAGCCAGTGGATGAGCACCTGGAGCGCGCATGCCACGATGAAGACCGCCGTGGCGACGTACATGTCCGCGAGCTTGAAGGCCGCAAAGAAGACGATGATCGGCAGGAAATCGAAGAGGAGCTGCATGCGCCGAACCGCGAAAACGGGGCGCCAATGATAGCGGAAGCGGCCGCAGCGGGGGCCCGTCCATAATGGCGACCGTGGCAGAACGGCTCGAAGTCCACCCGACGACGCCCCAGCCGCGCCTCCTGCGCGCGGCGGCAGCCTGCCTCGCCGGAGGAGGCGTCATCGCCTATCCGACGGACTCCTGCTACGCACTCGGCTGCGCGCTGGGCGCCAAGGAGGCCATGGAGCGCATCCAGTCGCTGCGCCAGTCCGGCAAGGGGCACTATTTCACGGTCGCCTGCCGCGACCTGTCGGAGATCGCGAAGTTCGCGGTCGTGGAGAACTGGCAGTACCGCCTGCTTCGAAGCTTCACGCCGGGCCCTTACGTGTTCGTGCTGCGTGCCACGCGGCAGGTTCCCCGGCGGCTCCTCGACGCGCGCCGGCGGACGGTCGGCATTCGCGTGCCAGACCATGCGGTCGCCAGGGCGCTGCTGGCCGAATGCCGGGAACCGATCATGAGCACGACCCTGCAGCTGCCGGGCGACGACGTGCCGATGACGGACGGGCGGGAGATCGCGGAGCGCATCGGCCACGCGATCGACCTCGTGATCGACGCCGGAAACTGCGGGCTCGAGCCGAGCACGATCGTGGACCTGTCGGGGGACGCGCCGCGCCTGCTGCGGGCGGGGAAGGGCGACCCGCGCCCGTTTCAGTGACCCTGCGGCGAAGCGGCCTCTATAATCCCCGTCCGATGCAGCAATCGCCTGGCCACAATCGCCGCGTCGTCTCGGGCATGCGCCCGACGGGGCGCCTCCATCTCGGCAACTATCACGGCGCGCTCGCGAACTGGACGCGGCTGCAGCACGAGTTCGAGTGCTTCTTCTTCGTGGCCGACTGGCACGCGCTGACGACCGCGTACGAGAACACCGAGGACATCCGCGCCAACACGAACGAGGTCGTGATCGACTGGCTGGCCGCGGGCCTCGATCCGTCGGCCTGCACCTTCTTCGTGCAGTCCCGCATCACGGAGCACGCGGAGCTGCACCTCATCCTGTCGATGGTGACGCCGCTCTCCTGGCTGGAGCGCGTGCCGACCTACAAGGACCAGATCGCGCAGCTCAAGGACAAGGACCTCGGCACATACGGCTTCCTCGGCTATCCGCTGCTGCAGGCCGCGGACATCCTCGCCTATCGTCCCGAGTTCGTGCCGGTCGGCGAAGACCAGGTCGCCCACGTCGAGATCACGCGCGAAATCGCGCGCCGCTTCAACAACGTGTTCGGCCGCGAGCCGGATTTCCGGTCGCTCGTCTCGGAGGCCGTCAAGCGCCTCGGCACGGATGCCGGCGGGCAATTCCAGGCCCTGCGGCGCAAGTACCAGGAGCACGGCGACGGCGAGGCTCTCGCGAGCGCGCGCGACCTCGTCGAGCGCGCCGCCGGGATCGATGCCGCCGACCGGGAGCGGCTGCTCGGGGACCTCGAGGGCGGCGGGCGCGTCGTGCTGCCGGAGCCCTCGGTCCTGCTGACCCAGGCGCCGAAAGTGCCGGGGCTGGACGGGCGGAAGATGTCGAAGTCCTACGGAAACACGATCGGCATGCGCGAGGATCCGGCTTCCGTCGAAAAGAAGATGAAGGCGATGCGCACCGACCCGGCGCGCGTCCGGCGCACGGACCCCGGCGATCCCGACAAGTGCCCGGTCTGGGACCTGCACAAGATCTACTCGGACGCGCCGACCCAGGCCTGGGTCCAGCAGGGCTGCCGCAGCGCGGGCATCGGCTGCCTCGACTGCAAGAAGCCGGTCATCGCGGCCGTGCTCGAGCAGCTGGGCGGCTTCCGCGAGCGCGCGCGGCAGTACGAGGAAAATCCCGGGCTCGTCCGCACGATCCTCGAAGAAGGCTGCGAGCGTGCGCGAGTCGCCGCGCGTGCGACAATGGCCGAAGTCCGGGAAGCCGTGCGGCTGGATTATTGATGACCGAGCCCACCCAACCGACCGACACGCCCCCCGCGGCCGCCGAAGGCCTGCCGCTCCAGCAGGAGATGCCGTTCGCGATCGTGGACGGCGAGCCGGTCACCGAGATGCCGCGCGACCTGTACATCCCGCCGCAGGCGCTCGAGGTGATCCTGGAGGCCTTCGAGGGGCCGCTGGACCTCCTCCTGTACCTGATCCGTCGCCAGAACCTCGACATCCTCGACATTCCGATCGCGGACATCACGCGGCAGTACATGGAATACATCCAGCTCATGCAGGAGCTGGACCTCGAGCTCGCCGGCGAATACCTGCTGATGGCCGCAATGCTCGCGGAGATCAAGTCACGCATGCTGCTGCCACGGATCTCGGCGGACGGGGAGGAAGAGGAAGACCCGCGCGCCGAGCTGGTCCGCCGGCTGCAGGAATACGAGCGCTACAAGCAGGCGGCCGAAGACCTCGATCGCCTCCCGCGGCTCGACCGCGACGTCCATCCGGCCGTCGCGCAGCTCGTGGAGCGCCAGGTCGTCCGGGCCCTGCCCGAAGTCGCGCTCCAGGAGATGCTGGTCGCCTTCAAGGAGGTCGTCCAGCGGGCGACGATGTTCGCCCACCTGCACGTGCAGCGGGAGACGCTGTCCGTCCGGCAACGGATGTCCGACGTGCTCGCCTCGCTCGAAGGCGGGGGCGTCGTCGAGTTCATCCGCTTGTTCCGTCCCGAGGAAGGCCGGCTCGGCGTGACCGTGACTTTCGTCGCCATCCTCGAGCTCCTGCGGGA
>DASSUY010000234.1:0-8166 GCA_035706525.1 Steroidobacteraceae bacterium | reverse complement strand
TGCACGTTCATGAACTCGCGCTCGTCGAGGAAGCGATCGAAGTCGTCCGGGCGCAGGCCGATGCGCACGAAGTACAGGAACTGCGAGACGTACCGCCGGGCCGGGTCACGCAGAAGCGTCACGTAGCGGATCTCACCCGCGCCGCCACCCAGCTCGAGGCCGGGAAGGACCGCATGGCCCGAGATGGCGCGCAACGCGGGATTGAGCCGCCGGTAGATCCGGAAGTCCGTGGCGCCGAACCGTCCCCGCGAAGCGGGCGCGAGCGGCCGCACGTCGGCGAACCGCAGGAAGAAATTCCTCCGGAGGACCTGGTTCAGCGTCGTGCCGCCGGTCTTCTCCGTGTGGATGAAGGCGAGGAGCATCGGGCTACATCACGCCCTCGAAGTCGCGGGCCGCTTCCCGCAGCGGCTTGCGGTTGATGCGATGGACGACGTCCAGCAACTTCATCATCGCCTTGCGGTAGCCCGCGTTCGAGGCCTGCGCATACTGGTGGTCGATCTGCGCCATGCGGTGGTTCGCGACGACGCCGGTCACCTCGGCGTACTTGCCGCGTCGGTCCTCGGCGAGCAGCTGCGCGAACCGCGTGCCCGTCATGATCTGGAAGCGGTAGACGGGGAGGCGCTCGATGAACCCCTCGTGCCGCGCGAGGAACGCGGTCGTCGCCTCGAGGTCGGCGGCTTCCTCGCCGGGAAAGCCGGTGAACATGGTCATCCGCACGCTGATGCCGGCCGCGTGCGCGTCGGCGAGGAAGCGGCTGGTGTCGGCGAGGTCGACGCCTTTCGCCATCCGGTCGAGCAGGCGCTGGCTGCCGGACTCGAAGCCGGTCGTGAGCCGGACCATGCCGCCGGTGCGGGCCTGCTTCAGTTCCTCCCGCGAGAGCCCGCTGTCGCCGTGGTTGCCCACGTGCACCGCCCCGATCCATCGCGCGCCGGGCAGGCGTTCCTGGAAGCGGCTTCCGAGCGCGTGCCACATGTCGAGGTTCGAGTTCAGCTTGAGGTCGGTGAAGACGAAGAGGCCGGCGTCGTGGCGCCGGCCCTGGTACTCGAGCTCCGCGAGCACGTTGTCGGGACTGCGCGAGCGGTACGTCCGGCCGGCCGTGCTCGTGATGTCCGAGCAGAACGTGCAGGCGCCCCAGCCGCAGCCGCGCCCGGTGATCGCGGGCACGATCGTGTTCGGGTACTTCGCCCAGGGAAAATCCGAATAGTCCGGGAAAGGCAGGCGGTCGAGCTCGGCGAGCGGCGGGGCGTTCAGCTCGAGCGCGCCCGCGTCGCGCGTCCACACGCCCGGCAGGTCGTCCACGCGCGCGCCCGCGGCGACCCGCGTGACGAGCTCGCAGAGCCGGGGCTCGACCTCCCCGCCGACGAGGACGCTGACGCCCGGGATGCCGATCCACTCGGCCGCGACTTCCCGCGATGCGAAATACGGGCCGCCGAGGATCAGCGGGATGCCGCGCCGCCGGCAGACGTCGGCGATGGCGACGCAGTGCGGGTGGTACATCAGGTAGCTCGACAGCAGGACGACGTCGCATCCCCGGTCCAGCGCCCGGGTGAAGTCCGCGACGATGGCCTCCCGGGAGCGCGCGAGCTCCGAAGCGCGCCAGGCCGCATAGCGTGCTCGGACGCGTCGAACGAGCCGGTTCCGCGAGACGGCCGTGAGGTAGCGGAAGCGCAGGTCGATCCAGCCCCACCGGGGAGGCGGCATCTCGCGGGGTACGCCGCTCAGGCCGACGGCGAGCGGCGCGAGCAGGTCGACATCGAAGCCGCCCAGGCGGAGGATGGCGATGAGGTATCCGATCGCGATCGACGGATACCGCGCGAAGTTGTTGAGGTCGACAATGAGGACGCGCTTTCCCATCTGAGCCTCATGGACTCGGTCGCCTACCTCGTCAATCGATACCCGGAAGCCTCGCTGACGGCGATCCGCCGCGAGATCTCCGCCGTGGAGGACCTGGGGGTCAGGGTCCTGCGGTTCGCGCATCGGCCGTCGTTGCAGCCATTCGCCGGCGCGCGCGATCGCGCGGAGTCGGCGCGGACTGAATACCTGGCCACGGGCAACTTTTTCGCCCTGTTGATCCCCTTATTAGCGGCACTAATAACCCGCCCGGCCCGCATTGCCAAGGCGGCATCGCTGCTCGGCGCCGTCTGCATGCGGAATCTGCGTGGTTTGTCATATTTCGTCCTCGCCTGCCGCCTCCGCGAGTGGCTCGCCGCAGCCGGCGTCACCCGGCTTCACGTCCACTTCGCGCAGAGTTCCGCCATCGTCGCCGCGCTCACCGAGGCGCTCGGCGGTCCTACATTTACCCTGACGGTGCACGGTCCCGAGGACCTCGAAGCGGGCCACCGGCCGGTCCTCGCCGCGCTCGCGCGGGCGGCGACCGGCGTCGCCGCCATCAGCGATTGGGCGGCCGCCGGCACGCGACGCGCGGCGGCGCCCGCGCCGGTCGACGTTTGCGTCGTCCGCATGACGGTCGATGCCGCCTGCTTGGAAGGGCCTGTGCCTATCGCGCGGTCGGGGCCGGTCGCCTGCGTCGCCCGGCTCGAGGAGCGCAAGGGACACCGCGTGCTCTTCGATGCGCTCGAGATCCTTCGGGCCGCCGGGGAACGGCCTTTCGTCGAGCTCGTCGGCGACGGCCCCGCGCGGGCGGCGCTGGAAAGCGAGGCGGCGCGGCGCGGCCTGTCGGGCCAGGTCCGGTTCCTGGGATGGCAGACGGAAGAGGGCGTGCTCGCCTGCCTCGATCGCTGCCGCTTCCTCGTGCTGCCGAGCCATGCGGAGGGCCTTCCGGTCGCGATCATCGAGGCCTTCGCGCGGGCGCGGCCGGTCGTCGCGACCGACGTCGCCGGCATTGCCGAGCTCGTCGAGGACGGTCGGAACGGGCATCTCGTGCCGGCGGGCGATGCGGTGGCGCTCGCCGCCGCAATGCGGAACCTCCTCGCCAAGGATCCCGGAGAACTGGACGCGCTCGGCAGGCAGGGGCGGAAGTCGGTGGAGATGCGATTCGATTCGAAGCAGAATGCCCGCCTGCTGGTCGGGCTGTGGAAGAGGGCGGGGGAATCGTGAAGCTCGAAGTGAAGATCCTCGACGCGCGCATCGGCCGCGACATGGAACTGCCGCGGCGCGCGACTTCCGGCTCCGCGGGCCTCGACCTCCGCGCCTGCATCGACGCGCCGCTCGTGCTCGAGCCCGGGAAGACCGAGCTGGTGCCGACCGGCATCGCGATCCACCTCGGCGATCCCGCCCTCGCGGCGATGCTGCTGCCGCGCTCCGGCCTCGGCCACAAGCACGGCATCGTGCTCGGCAACCTGGTCGGCCTCATCGATTCCGACTACCAGGGGCCGGTGATGGTGTCGATGTGGAACCGCGGCGACCGGCCCTTCACGATCAACCCGGGCGAGCGCATCGCGCAGATGGTCGTCGTGCCCGTGGTGCAGGTGGAGTTCGAGGTGGTCGAGGAGTTCGAGGCGAGCGCCCGCGGCGCGGGCGGCTTCGGCAGCACCGGCTGATCAGCCGGCTCAGCGGGGCCTGATCGCCCGCAGTTCCTGGTAGCGCTGGATGTCCGCCTCGAAGGTCTGGCGGATGGACTCGCGTTCCTCGCGCCGGCGCAGAAGGTTCGCTTCCTGGGTCTGGATGTCGCTCGCGGAGCGCGCGAGGTCGGCCGCGAGCTCCTCGGGCAGAGGCTTCGCTTCGGGGCTCGCGTTGACCGGCGCGTACTGGGCGGCGAGGCGCTCGATCTTCGCGCGCTGCGCGCGGAGGTTCGAGAGCGACTGCTCCTGGATGGTCAGCTGCGCGTCGACGAGGTCGAGCCGGTTGTCGCGGAGTATCTCGAGCTCCTGCACGGACTGGTAGGTCTGCAGCAGGACGCGGTCGCGGAGCTTGCGCTTCTGCTCGTCGCGCGCGGCCTTTTCCTCCGCCGCCTTGGCGGCCGCCTCCTCGGGCGTGATCGTGCCTTCCTCGCGGCCGATTGCGATGCCGCGCTTGTTGAGCACGTCGCGGTCCTGTTCCGCATACTCGGGCGGGACGCTGTCGCCGTAGTGGACCTGGCCCTGCTTGTCGACCCAGCGGTAGAGCTTCTGCCTGTCGGAACCCTGCGTCGCCGCGGCCGCGGGCCCCGCAGCCAGCGCGAGCAGCAGGGCGGACAGGGCGAGCGGGGAAGACGACCGGCCGATCATCGGGGCACCTCTGGCCGCATTATTCTCGATTTGCGCCGCGAGTCCAGAACGTAACTGGGTCACGCTTCGCTGTCGACCCCGTAGGTCCTGCGGTGGTTCCGCAGCGCCTCCAGCTCCTCGCTGTCGCCACCCCCTTCGAGGTACTGGATCAGGTGGTCGAGCGCGATGATCCGGATGACCGGGATGCCGAAGGTCGCCTGGATCTCCTGGACGGCGGACAGCGATCCCTGGCCGCGCTCCTGGCGATCGAGGGCGAGCACGACGCCCGCCGGCCGCGCGCCCGCGTTCCTGATCAGGTTGATCGACTCGCGGACGGCGGTGCCGGCCGTCAGCACGTCGTCCACGATCAGCACGCGGCCCTCCAGGGGCGCGCCGACGAGCGTCCCGCCCTCGCCGTGCGACTTCGCTTCCTTGCGGTTGTAGGCGAGGGGAACGTTCCGGCGATGGCGGTCCGCGAAGGCGACCGCCGTCGCGGTCGCGAGCGGGATGCCCTTGTACGCCGGCCCGAAGAGCATGTCGAACTCGGCGCCGGAGTCGATGATGGCCTGCGCGTACGCGGCGCCGAGGCGCGCGAGGGAGAGGCCGTCGTTGATCAGCCCGGCGTTGAAGAAGTAGGGGCTCGTCCGGCCGGACTTCAGCGTGAAGTCGCCGAAGCGCAGCACCTGCTTCGCGAGGATCATCTCGATGAATTCCTTCTGGTGCGGGCGCATGCCGTTCTCCTCGCTGCCCGCGTATTATGGCCGCTCGGCCGCGGGACCCGCATGCGAATCCTCACCCTCAACTGCAACGGCATCCGTTCGGCGGCCTCGAAGGGGCTCTTCGAGTGGCTGCCGGCGCAGGGCGCCGACGTCATCTGCCTCCAGGAGACCAAGGCCCAGGAGCACCAGCTCGGCGATCCCTGCTTCCGTCCCCTCGGCTACACCTGCGGGTACTTCGACGCCAGGCGGCCGGGCTACAGCGGCGTCGCGATCTACTCGAAGCGCAAGCCCGACAAGGTCATCACGGGATTCGGCGTGAAGGAATTCGACGACGAGGGCCGCTACCTCGAGTTCCGGTTCGGCAAGCTCTCGGTCGTCTCGCTGTACCTGCCCTCGGGCTCGGCCGGGCCGGAGCGCCAGGCCTCAAAATACCGCTTCCTGGACGCGTTCCTGCCGTACCTGAAGAAGCTCGCGCGTCGCGACCGCGACTACATCCTCTGCGGCGACATCAACATCGCCCACAAGGAGATCGACCTGAAGAACTGGCGCTCGAACCGGAAGAACTCCGGCTTCCTTCCGGAAGAGCGCGCCTGGCTCGACCGGGTGTTCGGCGAGCTCAGGTGGGTCGACGCCTTCCGCGAGGTGGACCCGCGGCCGGAGCAATACACCTGGTGGTCGAACCGCGGGCAGGCGCGCGCGAAGAACGTCGGCTGGCGCATCGACTACCAGATCGCGAGCCCGCGGCTCGCCGGCCGCGCGAAAGCCGCGTCCATCTTCCGCGACCGCTGGTTCTCCGACCACGCGCCGCTCACGATGGACTACCGCATTTGACGACGGAGCGCCGCGGCTGGCGCGAGGCGCTGCGCGTCTATGCGCAGCGCCCCGTCCTGTCGATGCTCTTCCTCGGATTCTCGGCCGGGCTGCCGTTCTACCTCGTGTTCCAGACGCTGTCGGCGTGGCTCCGCCAGGAAGGCATCGAGCGCTCCACCATCGGCATGCTCGCCTGGGTCGGCCTCACGTTCTCGCTGAAGTTCCTCTGGTCGCCGATCGTCGACCGCGTCCGCATCCCGCTGCTCGACCGCTGGCTCGGGCGCCGCCGCAGCTGGATGCTGCTCGCGCAGGCGGGGATCGCCCTCGGGATCCTGAACCTCGCGGGCAGCGAGCCGTCGCTGGGCGTGGCCCAGGTCGCCGTCGGCGCGCTGTTCCTCGCCTTCTGCGCCGCGACCCAGGACATCGCGCTCGATGCCTGGCGAATCGAATCGGCATCGGTCGAGTTCCAGGGCGCGATGGCGGCGGCCTACCAGATCGGCTACCGCGCGGCGCTCATCACGGGCGGCGCAGGCGCGCTCGGCCTCGCGCAGGGCTACGGCTGGCCGACGAGCTACGGCGTCATGGCCTGCCTCGCCGGCGTCGGCATCGTGACCACGCTGCTGGTGCGGGAACCGGCAGCTTCCTCGATGAGTCGAGGCAGCGCCCAGGAAGCCCGCGTGGCCGAGTGGCTCGGTACGCGCACGCACTGGCCGCGCCCCCTGCAGGCCTTCGGCGCGAACTTCATCGGCGCGGTCCTCTGCCCGCTCACGGACTTCTTCGCGCGCTACGGCCTCCGCCTCGCCGTGGTCGTCCTGCTGCTCGTCGGCTCGTACCGGCTGACCGAGTTCACGATGGGCTCGATGGCGAACCCCTTCTACATCGACCACGGCTACACGCTCGGCCAGATCGCGACGATCGTGAAGGCCTTCGGCCTGCCGGTGTCGATGGTCGGCGTGGTGGTCGGGGGATTGCTGGTCGCGAAGGCCGGGCTTCGCTTCACGCTCTTCCTCGGCAGCGCGCTCATCATCGCCTCGAACCTTTCGTTCGCGCTGCTCGCGACGACGGCCGGGCCGACGCTCGTCGGGCTCGCGATTGCGAACAGCCTCGACAACCTCGCGCAGGGCGTGCACGGCACGGCGCTGATCGCCTTCCTCTCCGGCATGACGAGCGCGCGCTACACCGCGACCCAGTACGCGCTGTTCTCGTCCTTCTACGCTCTCCCCGGCAAGCTGCTCGAGGGCACCTCCGGGTTCGTCGTCGACGCGATCGGCTACCCGCTCTTCTTCACGTACACGGCATCGCTCAGCATCCCGGGCATCCTGCTGCTCCTCTGGCTGGCGAGGAGGCGCCTCGTCGATGCGGGGGGTAAGCTCCGCGAGCGGGAGGGGACGCCGCGTGTGGGATGAGGTCCTGAAGTTCTTCGTGCTGTTCTTCGTGGTGGTCGAGCCCGTCACGCTCGTGCCGCTCTTCGCCGCCATGACCGAGGGCGAGGACGAGCCCTTCCGCCGCAGGATGGCGCTCAAGGCGGTCTGCATCGCGGGCATCGTGCTGTTCCTGTTCGCGGTCGGCGGCGCGGCCTTCCTGAAGGTCATGGGCATCAGCATCGACGCCTTCCGCATCGCGGGCGGCATCATGCTGTTCCTGATCGCGCTCGAGATGGTGTTCGCACGCGAGTCGGGCACGCGCGTGACGCCCGACGAGAAGGACGAGGGCAGGAAGCGCAAGGACGTCTCGGTCTTCCCGCTCGCCTTCCCGTTCATCGCGGGCCCGGGCGCGCTCGCGATCGTGCTCCTGACCTTCGGCGCCGCGCGCGACGACGTCCGGTTGTCCGTGGGGCTCTTCGGCGCGGTGATCGCAGTGCTCGCGATCACCTACGGCCTGATGCGGCTGACCCCGATCGTCATGCGGGTCATGGGCGTCACCGGCGGCAACGTCGTCAACCGGCTCTCGGGCGTCGTGCTGGCCGCGCTCGCCGTGCAGTTCATCATCACCGGAATCACGAACGTCTTTCAGGGTGCCGGTCCGTAGTTTTCGTAGTTTTGCTTTGGGGCGCCCTGCGGGCAAAACTACGAAAACTACGGACCGGCACCCTTCAGCGCCTCTCCCATTCGAAGTCGAAGACGCGGTGGCCGAGCCGCCGGCCGCGGAGCTCGAATCGCGTGGCGCCACGCGAGGGCCGCCGCAGGCAGCCGCCGTCCTCTGCGAGGTTCCGGAACCCGGGCGAGGCGCCGATCACCTCCATCATCCACGTCGCGTAGGGTTCCCAGTCCGTGGCAAGCCGGAAGCGACCGCCCGGCTTCAGGCGGCTCGCGACGAGGGAGACGAACGCCGGCTGCACGATGCGCCGCTTGTGGTGGCGCTTCTTGGGCCAGGGGTCGGGGAAGAAGACATGGATTCCCGCGAGCGAGCCGGGGGCCACCATGTCGCGGAGCACCTCGACCGCATCGTGCCGGACCACCCGCACGTTGCCGATCCCTTCCTCGCCCAGCCGC
>DASSUY010000233.1:0-6604 GCA_035706525.1 Steroidobacteraceae bacterium | reverse complement strand
ACCCAGTCGGCGCGGGACTCCGGCCAGGCGATGAGCGCCGCGGAATTCGCGATGGAGCGCTCGCCGGGGAGGCCCGCCGTGGCGGCGGCGAAGGCGGCGAGCTGCGCCTCGGTCGCCGCGCGGTCCGGGTCCTCGGAGGCCGCGAGGTGGGTCGCGAGCCCCGCAGGCTGCTGCAACGCGCGGCAGGCCGCGAGCCGCCGCGCCGCGTCCGCGGCCTCCGCCGGCCCGAATCCCAGGCGGTGCATGCCCGTGTCGACCTTGAGCCAGGCGCGGAGCGCGCCGGCGCCCCGCCAGGCCTCCAGCAGGTCGAGCTGCCAGGCCTGGTGCAGGAACGGCTCGAATTCCTCGCGGGCCGCGACTTCGAGGTCCGCGCGGTCGCGGACGCCTTCGAGCAGGAGCACGCGCGCCCTGCATCCCGCTTTCCTGAGCGACGTCGCTTCCTCGATCCGCGCGACGCCGAAGGCGTCCGCCCCGGCGAGCGCCCCCGCCACCGTGACGAGGCCGTGGCCGTAGGCGTTCGCCTTGACCACCGCGGCGACGCGGCAACCGGGCGCATAGTCGCGCACCCGCGACAGGTTGTTCCGGAGGGCGGCCGTGTCGATGACGGCGCGCAGGGCCGTGGTCAGAACGCGCCCTCGCCGTAGGATTCCGCGACCAGGTTCTCGAAGCGCGTGTACTCGCCGAGGAAGGTGAGCTGGACCTCGCCGACGGGGCCGTTTCGCTGCTTGGCGATGATGATGTCGGCGATGCCGCGGCGCGTCGTGTTCTGGTCGTAGACTTCTTCCCGGTAGATGAGCGCGATCAGGTCGGCGTCCTGCTCGATGGCGCCTGACTCGCGCAGGTCAGACATGACCGGCTTTTTGTCCGTCCGCTGCTCGACGGCGCGGTTCAGCTGCGAGATCGCGATGACCGGCACCTGCAGCTCCTTGGCCAGCGCCTTCAGGCCGCGCGAGATCTCGGAGATCTCGGTCGCGCGGTTCTCCTTGGTGCCGGGCACCTGCATCAGCTGCAGGTAGTCCACGATCACGAGCCCGAGGCCCCGCTCGCGCTTCAGCCGCCGCGCCCGCGCCCGCAGCTCGGTCGGGGTCAGCGCCGGCGATTCGTCGAGGTAGATCGGCGCATTCTGCAGCTGCGCCATCGCGCCCTGGATGCGCGACCAGTCCTCGTCGTTGAACTGCCCGGTGCGCAGGTGCGAGGCGCTCACGCGCCCGAGCGAGGAGATCATGCGCAGCGTCATCTGCTCGGACGACATTTCCATCGTGAAGATGGCGGCCGGGACGTTCTTCTCGATCGCGGCGTACTCGGCGATGTTGACCGCGAGCGTCGACTTGCCCATCGACGGGCGGCCGGCGATGACGACGAGGTCGCCCGCCTGCAGGCCCGCCGTCTTCTTGTCGAGCAGCGTGAAGCCGGTCGGCACGCCCCGGATGTCGCCCGGCGACTGGTGCAGGAGGTCCAGCCGGTCGATCGTGTCGGGCAGGATGTCGCGCACCGCGCGGAAGCCCGACTTGCCGCGGCTGCCGCGCTCGGCGATCTCGAACACGCGCCGCTCGGCCTCGTCCACGAGCTCGGCCGCGAGGCGGCCCCGCCCGTCGATCGCGGAAGCCGCGATCTCGGCGCCGGCGGCCGACAGCTGCCGGAGGATCGAGCGCTCGCGGATGATCTCGGCGTAGGCGCGGACGTTCGCCGCCGACGGCGTGTCCTTCGCGAGCGTCATGACGTAGGGCTGGCCGCCCACTTCCTCGAGGCGGCCCTTGCGCTCGAGGTGCTCGGTGATCGTGATCACGTCGCAGGTGCCGCGGATCTCGGCGACCTCGGCGATCGCCTCGAAGATGAGCCGGTGGTCGCGGCGGTAGAAGTCGGCCGCCGCGATGAGGTCCGCCACGGCGTCCCAGGCGTTCGCGTCGAGCATCAGGCCGCCGAGCACGGCCTGCTCCGCTTCCACCGAGTGCGGCGGCGTGCGGGGCTCGTCGTCCGGGCGGAGGATGGCGACCATGTCGCCTAGGTTACTCCGCCCGCTTATTCTTCGGCGACGACCGTGAGGGTCACCGGCACGTCGAAATCGCTGTGCAGATGCAGCGAAATGGCGTGCTCGCCGACCATCCGGATCGGGCCCCCGGGCAGGCGCACTTCGGAGCGCTCGACGGCATGCCCCGCCTTGGCGCAGGCCTCGGCGATGTCGGCCGTGCCGATCGAGCCGAAGAGCTTGCCCTCGCTCCCCGCCTTGGCCGAGATCGTGAGCGCGAACCCTTCGAGGGCGGCGGCCCGCTCCTTGGCGGCGGCGTACTCGGCCGAGGCCTTGGCCTCGAGCTCGGCGCGCCGCGACTCGAACTTCGCGATGTTCTCGGGCGTCGCGAGCGTCGCCTTCCCGCCCGGCAGCAGGTAGTTGCGGCCGAATCCGGGCTTGACCTTCACGCGGTCGCCGATGTTCCCGAGGTTCGCGATCTTCTGCAAAAGGATGACTTCCATCGACTTACACTCCTTGCCGCGGCGCGAAGCGCTCGCGAAAGCGGACCCAGGTGTCCGCGAAGCCGATGCCCACGAGGGCCATCGGCACCAGAACCACTGCCACGTAGGCGAGGACGAGCGGCACGACGCCGATCACCTGCAGCTCGCGCAGGCCGTGCACGACCGCGAGCGCCTGCACCAGGAAGGCGGCGGCCAGGACGAACTGCAGGTCGTCGGCCGCCTGCCACCCGCCGCCGCCGGTCGCGCCGGAAACCAGCGTGGCGACGAAGAGCGCCGCCAGCAGCCAGGCGACCGCCGCGCCGAGGCGCAGCGCGCGGAATTCCCGCCCGAACAGCCCCGGCTCGCGCAGGCGGCCGTACCCCCAGAGCGCCGCGCACTGCGCGACGAAGGCATTGAACAGGACCATCCAGCCGAAAGTCGCCCAGGCGAGGCTCGCCGTCTGCTCGCCGAGCTCCTCGGGCGTCTTGTCGATCCCGGCCCGCGAGAAGGCGTCGGCCAGCTGCCGCAGCATCGGCTCGAGCTTCTCGATGACCGGCGCGAGCGCCCGCACCGGGTCGCCCAGCAGGCCGTTGATCGCGAGCACCAGCAGGCAGCAGCCGAGCGTCAGCGCCTGGAAGGCGACGCTCAGGCTCCGGCTCTTCTCGAGCGCGACGGCCGCGAGCAGCGCGGGCAGGAGCAGCGCGAGCGCGACGGCGAGCGCCGGCAGCGTCCCGAAAGCCGGCGCCAGCGCCCAGAGGCAGGCGAGCGTCGCGCCGCCCATGGCCGCGGCCGCGGCGGGCAGGCCGCCGACGAGCAGGCAGAATGCGACGACGGCGCCCGGCAGCCATGCCGCCGGCACGGGCAGCATCGCGCACAGCGCCGCGAGCCCGGCCGCGAGGAAGGCCTGGACCGGGTTCGCAGTCATCCACTTGAGCAGCGCCGTCATGGCCGGAACCGGGCCCTCGCGGGCCCGCGTCCTCAGTGCTGGTCGGTGTACGGCAGCAGCGCCAGGTAGCGCGCGCGCTTGATCGCGACCGCGAGCTGGCGCTGGTAGAACGAGCGCGTGCCGGTGATGCGGCTCGGCACGATCTTGCCGGTTTCGGTGATGTAGGCCTTGAGCGTCGCCAGGTCCTTGTAGTCGATCTGGTCGGTGCCGTCGGCGGTGAACTTGCAGAACTTCTTGCGGCGGAAGAAACGTGACATCGCGGCCTCCCTCAATCCATGCCCATGGCGTCGCCGTCGCGGTCGCGGTCGCGGTCGCCGCGCTCGCGGCGCTCGCCTTCCTCCGGCTCCTTCGCCATCGGCGAGGGGTCGGTCACCGCGCGGTCCATCTTGACGACGAGGTGGCGCAGCACCGCGTCGGAGAACCGGAACGCGCCGGTCAGTTCCTCGAGCGCCTTGCCGCTGCACTCGACGTTCATCAGGACGTAGTGCGCTTTGTGCATCTTGGCGATGGGGAACGCGAGCTGGCGACGGCCCCAGTCCTCGAGGCGATGGACCTGGCCGCCGTCCGCGGCGATGAGCCCGCGGTACCGCTCGATCATGGCAGGGACCTGTTCGCTCTGGTCCGGATGGACCAGGAATACGATCTCGTAATGCCGCATCTTGTGCTCCTTATGGGTTTGCCCCCCGCTGACGCGATGGCGGTGGGGCAAGGAGAAAAACGCCCCGGCAGGCCGGGGAAGGGTCGCGTAAGTTACCGGACCGGCAGGCTTTTCGCAACCTCGCCGCGGCGTTGGCGGCGGGCCTCGTACAGCGCGATCCCGGCGGCTACCGAGACATTGAGGCTCGCGACCGTCCCCTGCATGGGCAGGCTCAGCGAGAAATCGCAGGCTTCCCGGGTCAGGCGGCGCAGCCCCCTCCCCTCGGACCCCAGTACGAGGGCGAGCGGTCCCCGGAGGTCGGCCGCGTAGAGGTCCTTCTCCCCGTCCCCCGCCAGGCCCGCGATCCAGAGCCCCGCCTCCTTCAGGTCCCGGAGCGTCCGCGCGAGGTTCGTCACCTGGGCGAACGGCACGGTCTCGGCCGCCCCGGCCGCGACCTTCCGCACGACCGGGGACAGGCCCGCGGCGCGGTCCCGCGGCGCGACGACGGCCGTCGCCCCCGCCGCGTCCGCGGTGCGAAGGCAGGCGCCGAGGTTGTGCGGGTCCGAGACGCCGTCCAGCACGAGCACCAGCGGCCGCTCCCCGGCCCCCGTCAGCAGGTCGAGCAGCGAGTTCTCGTTCAGCGGCGCGCTCGGCCGCACCTCGGCGACGACGCCCTGGTGCACCGCCCCGCCGGTCGCGGCGTCGAGCGAGGCGGCGTCGGCCGGCTGGACCTTGACGCCCCGGGCGGCGGCCAGCTCGCGCAGCTCCCGCACGCGGGCGTCGTCGCGGGCCGCGGCGACCTGGAGCCGCAGCACGTCGCCCGGGCGCCGCGCGAGCACCGCGCGCACCGCGTGCAACCCGTAGACGAGCGATCCGCTCACTTGTGCTTCGCCGCCGTCCGGCCGGTGCGGCGCCGCGGGTGGTGGTGCGTCGCCGTCTTCGCGACGGCCTCGAAATCGATCTTGCGCTCGGCGGAGTCGACGCGCACGAGGCGCACGCGCAGCTCGTCGCCGATCGAGTAGCGCGCCCGCGTCCGCTCGCCGACGAGCGTGCGGTCGCGCTCGTGGAAATGGAAGTAGTCAGCGGGCAGTGCCGTCACGTGCACGAGCCCGTCGACCTGCATGGTCTTCAGCTGGACGAACAGGCCGAACTCCGCGACGCCCGTCACGACGGCGTCGAATTCCTGGCCGACCCGCGGGCGCATGAACTCGCACTTGAGCCAGGCGACGACCGAGCGCGCCGCCTCGTCCGCGCGCCGCTCGCGCAGCGAGCATTCGGTGCCGAGCGCCTCCATCTCGCGCGGCGAGTGCACGAAGTTCGCGGCCGTGCCGCCGCCGAGCGCGTGCCGGATCCCGCGGTGCACGAGCAGGTCCGGGTAGCGCCGGATGGGCGAGGTGAAGTGCGCGTACTCGGCGAGCGCGAGCCCGAAGTGCCCGATGTTGAGCGGCTGGTAGAGGGCCTGCGGCAGCGAGCGGATGATCGCGTTCTCGAGGACGGCGGCGTCGGGACGGCCGTGGATGCTCGCGAGCGTCTTCTGCAGCCGCGCGGGCTTCAGGTCCCCGGCGATGTCGAGGTGCACGCCTCGCATCGACAGGAAGCGCTTCAGCTCCTCGATGCGGTCCTCGTCGGGCCTGCCGTGGATCCGGAAGAGCGCCGGGAGGCGGCGCTTCTTGAGGAACCCCGCCGCCTCGACATTGGCCGCGATCATGCACTCCTCGATCAGCCGATGGGCGTCGTTGCGCGGGTACTCGCGGATGTCCGTCGGGTTGCCGGCGGCGTCCACCAGCACCTTGACCTCGGGCGCCTCGAAGTCGAGGGCGCCACGCTTCTCGCGCTGCCGGCGCAGCGCGAGGTAGGCCTGGTGCAGGCAGTCGACGACCGGCGCGAGCCCCGCCTGCGGGCCGCGCGAGAGCGGGTCGCGCCCCTCGAGATGGGCGGCGATCCGCGTGTAGGTAAAGCGCGCCGCCGAGCGCATGACGGCCGGATAGAAGCGGCTCTTCGACACGACGCCGGCCCGCGTCAACTGCATGTCGCAGACCATGCAGAGGCGCTCGACCCCGGGCATCAGCGAGCAGAGGTGGTTCGAGAGCTCCTCGGGCAGCATCGGCAGCACGCGGCTCGGGAAATACACCGATGTCGCGCGCGTCCGCGCCTCGGCGTCGAGCGCGGTGCCCGGGCGGACGTAATGGCTCACGTCCGCGATCGCGACCACGAGCCGGAATCCCGCTCCCGAGGGCTCGGCGAACACGGCGTCGTCGAAATCGCGCGCATCCTCCCCGTCGATCGTGACGAGCGGGAGCCTCCGCAGGTCCTCGCGCCCCGCGCGCGCCGCGGCGCTGACGGAATCACCGAAGGCGCGCGCCTCGGCGACCGCTGCCTCGGGGAAAGCGTGCGAGAGGCCGTGCGAGGCGATCGCGAGCTCGATGGCGGCATCCGCGCCGCCTTTCTCCGGCAGGACGCGCAGCACGCGCCCGACCGGGTCGCGGTTCCGGCCCGGTTGCTCGGTGATCTCGGCGACGGCCAGGTCGCCGTGGCGCGCAGGTCCCGCCGCCTCGCGCGGGATCACCACGCGC
>DASSUY010000232.1:0-8691 GCA_035706525.1 Steroidobacteraceae bacterium | reverse complement strand
AGACCAAGCTGCCGGGCCTGCCGATGGACGCCGACCTGAAGAAGCCGGTGCCCGCGGCCCGCCGCGCGCGCTATGCGCCCTCGGCGGACGCGCGCGAATCGGTGGCGGCCTTCCTGCGCGCGAGCGCCGACTTCGTCGGCGACCCGGATCTGCCCCTCTTCACCGCGGGCTCGCGCCTGATGCGCGCGCAGTACCCGTTCGCGCCGTTCGAGGAGACGACGCGGCGCGAGCGGATCGAGGCCTCGATGCCGCTCGACTACCGGGTCAAGGGCGACTACGCCGTGGCGACGAGCCAGCGCCCCGCGCACGGCTTCGTTCCCGTGCTGCTGCATCGCGAGGGCGGCCTCTGGCGCGTGGACCTCGTCGAGACCTGGAAGAACCTCTTCTTCGACGGCGAGGGCAAGTACTTCCTGCGCAACTCCAACATGCCGTATGCCTTCGGCCTCGCAGGGTTCGGCAAGGGCCGCCCGTACGACATCGAGCCGCTCCCGCTCGGGGAGCGCCAACTCGCGGCAGAGCTCGAGCGCCTCGAGGGCGCGACCGACGTGATCAGCCTCGTGCGGCGCGGCGAACTCTGGTTCCGCAACGCCTTCTCGTTCGCGCCGGCCTTCGCTGCCTACGAGGCGGCGCTGGCGGCGGCGCCGGACGATCCCGTGGTCCTGCAGATCCTCGCGGAGCGTGCCCAGTACCTCGGCTTCCCCGAGCTCGCGATACCGGCCTACGAGCGCGCCGGGCCCGGCTTCGAGATGGCGCTCGCGCAGGCCTGGCTCGACCAGGGCGACGAGGCGCGCGCCGCGGAATGGGTGGATCGCGCGCTGGCCGAGGATCCGTACGACCTCTACGCGCTCGAGTGGAAGCGGTATCTCGCGGAGCGGGACGGCAACGAGGAAGCGGAAGCGGCGGCGAGCGCGGCCATCCGGCGGATCCTCGACGACGCGCGCCAGCCCGGCAATCCCGTGTGGCTGCGGTTCACGCCGGCGCGTCCCGTGTTCCACCCCGAGAGCACGGTGCAAAGCGGCGACGCCACCGTACACGACCACAGCCGCTTCGGCGTCACGATGACGAACACGAGCGCCCGCCCGGTCGAGATCGAGAGCGTCCGGCTCACGAGCCGGGGCACTGCGCGCGCGAGCGGGCTCGGCGACGTGAAGGACTACTGGAGCTGGCCCGCGGGCGGCCGCCGGCTCGAGGCCGGCCAGTCGGTCCATTTCGACAAGCTCTGGGGCTTCACGGTCGACACGGGGCACGAGCACGTGCGCTACGTGTTCGAGAGCTGCTGGCACGGCGTCGGCGACGGCACGCGCCAGTGCCGAAGGCAGTGGGTGGACGTCCTGCCCGAGCTCCGCTAGAAGCGGAAGGTGTAGGCGAGCTTCAGCGTCAGGTCCGAGGCGTACGAACGGAACCGGCGGTCCCCGTCGAAGTCCTCGTACTGGGAGTTCACCGCCAGCACGGCCTCGCGACCCGCCCGCGGGATGTAGCGCAGGATGCTGTTCACGCCGACGGTGTCCGAGACGTTGTCGTACTGCAGGAAGTTCTCCCAGGACCAGGCGACGTTGAAGGCGACGTCGACACTCAGGCGCAGGAGCCGCGTGACGAAGTCGCCGCCCGGCAGGTGGATGTCGTTGTACTCGCCGCCGAGCCCGATGCGCCAGTGCATGCTCGGCCGCCAGGTCAGGTCCGCCGCGACCGAAACGATGTCGCCGTCGTAGAACTCGCCGCCGCAGACGGTCGTCTCCCAAGCGACTGCCCGCTGCTCGCCCGTGGCGAGGTCCGCGCAGGCCTGCTGGTAGCGGTAATTGCCCGCGGGGATCACGACGCCCTCCGAGATCTCGAACGGGGCCGCGAGGCGCTCCTCGAAGAAGTACTGCTCGATCTCGAGGACGTCCGCGGACTGGTTTTCCGCCTCCATCAGCTTCACCTCGAGCTCCTGGCTCCGCTCGGCGCCGTCGATCTGGTCGACGAGCTCCCATTTGAAGCCGGACTTCAGCGAACGCAGCCACACGCCCTCCGGCCGCCACGTGTACTTGAGCTCGGCGTCGGAGACGCGGACGTCCGTCCGGTTCGCGAAGCCGAGCGCGGGAAAATAGTTCCGCTCCAGCACCTTGTAGCCGGCCTCGCCTTTCCATCCCTCGTTGTTAGGCATCGCGAGGCGTAGCGCATAGGCCGCGTCGTCCCCGTCCAAACCGTCGGTCTCGCTGCGCTGGTACCAGGTGGTCGCCTCGAACTGGCGGCCCCCGCCGAGCCGGGTGTTGAGGTAACGGAAATCGACCCCGGCGAGCGTGTTGCCGAGGCCGTCAGGGCTTCCGCTCGTCGCGATCGCGCCGAGCGCCGACTCCTCGAGCACGTGCGCGACGGCGCGCGCGACGAAAAGCTCCTCGCTCCCCGGCCCGGACGCCGAGTCCTGCCGCACGCCGAGCAGGCCGTAGCTCCAGGGCCCCGCGCGTCCCGTGAGCTTGAGTCCCGCGTCCAGCGTCAGCGGCCTGCCGTCGTCGTCGAGGCCCATGCGCCGTGAGAAGAACGGCAGTCCGCTCTCTTCCTTGAGCCTGCCGAATTCGAACACGTCGACGTCCTGCAGGAAGAACGCCCGTTGCTCCGGGAAGAAGAGGTCGAAGCGCGTCTGGTTCACCTGACGCGCGTCCGCCGCCGTGCCCGCGAAGTCGGGATTGAGCGTGAGCGCCGACGTCAGCGCAGGCGTCGGCTTCCAGAAGACGTCGAGCGAAGGCTCGACGCGGGTTTCGTCCCGCCCGGCAAGGTCATCGTCCGCCTGCACGAAGCGGATGCCCGGTACGACGTCCAGCCCCCGCCCCTGCCGGAGCCCCGCGAGCCCCGTCAGGAGGCCCGTGCGCGCGAGGTCCTGCGTGCGATTGAAGGAGACCCAGCCGTGCTGCTCGCTGTCGCGGCCATGCCAGCGCGTGATGTTGAAGCCCCAGGCGTCGCGGGCCGGGTCGAACGAGAGCGACTTGAACGGAATCGCCGTTTCCGCCGTCCACCCTCCGGAATCCCGTCGTGCCGCCGCGTCCCAGATGCCCTCCCATTCCCAGTTCTGGCGGTCGATGTCGGTGAAGAGGCCCTCGCTGCGCATGCCGTTCGGGTTCACGTCGAACATGTAACCCGAGCGGCCGCGGTCGAGCGGGTCGAGCGTCACCGTGAAGCCGTCCTCGCCGAAGGAGACATCGGTCTTCCGCAGCAGCTTGGCGACGACGTCGGAAGGATCGTTCTCCTCGAAGCGCGCCGCGAAGTAGAGCGCCTCGTCGTCGAAGGCAACCTGCACGCGCGAGCGCTGGGCGGGCTTCGCCCCCTCGTCGGAGACGACGATGTGAAGGTCCTCGATGACCGGGGCGTGCTGCCAGACCGGGTCGTCCAGCACACCGTCGAGCACGGGCGGCTCGCTCGTCCGGTATGCCTCGACGGTCTTGCGCGCAGGCTCGTCCACGGCCGCGGCGGCCGCCGCCAGCCCGTAGAGGGCGAGCCCGAAAATGCGGCGCGACTGGCTCAATCAGCCGTTCGGGGCGGGACTGCCCCGCGCCGCGTCGAAGGCGGCGACCAGTTCCGCGCGGTCGGCGGGACCGCGCTCCCAGCGGGCGACGCCCTCTGGGATGCAGGCGGAGGGCGCGGCGCGCGAGACCCAGATGTGCGCGGCCGGCACGACCCAGGAGGGGTCGTCGAGCGTTCCCGCCGCGACCATCACCCATTGCTTCGAGGCGAGCGGCTGGTGCCAGAGGCGCGTGCCGCAGCGCGCGCAGCGGAAGTAATCGGCCTCGCGACCGCTGTCGGCACGCTTGCGGAAGCTCGCGAGCTCGCCCTGCTCGTGGTGGAAGGCCTCCGTCGCCACGTAGAGCGTGAGCAGGTTCGTCGCGCCCGTCAGCTTCTGGCAGTCGCGGCAGTGGCAGGCGACAGTCGCGACGGGACCGTCGTCGAAGCGGTAGCGCACCGCGCCGCAGAGGCAGCCCCCGCGGTGCGGCGGCGCGGGAATCCTCATGGCGCGAGGACGTGGTCGTAGCTGAGCGCGCGCGCCACCCGCCACTGCCCGTCCTCGTCCTTCCAGACGATCGTGAACTTCCCGGTCTCGGTCAGCCGGTCCGGCTCGCCTTGCTTGACCGCATAGAACCGGTGCACGCCCGTTTCGACCGCGCCGTAGTGGGCGATCGGATAGACCTCCAGCGACTCCGGCACCAGCTTGCGCGTCGACAGGAAGTCCGTGCCCTCCGCCTGGCGCCGGCACTTGTCGACCGTATCCTGCACGAAGGCCGCGCCCGAGGTGATCACGCGGCCGGACTTGTCGTGGAACATCTCGAAGTCGTCCGTCACGTAGCGGCGCACGGTCTCGACATCGCAGGTGTCGAAGAAGGCCCTGAAGAATTCGGCGTCCGCCGCGCGGATCTCCTCGGCGAGTCCCGGGCGCGCGACGGCCCCCGGCGTCAGGTTCACCTCGGCGTCCTTCGCGGGGGCCGGCGGCGCCTCGTGCGTCGCCTGCCAGGCGATGGCGCGCCACTCGCCGCTGCGCCGGAGGAAAGTCCCCGTGTTCAGGTAGTACTGCGTCGCCGGGGTGTCGCCCGCCGTCCTGCCGACGAGGCGGAACGCCACGACCGCGGTGTCCCCGTACTGGCGGATGCGGATGTCCTCCGCGGAATAGGTCGTCGGCGGGCCCGCCGGGGTTTCCGGCTCCGCGCGGAGGCTCGCGAGGATCTCCGCCTTGTCCGTGCGCTCACCGGCGGAACTCGTATAGATGAGCTCATTGGCCCAGAACCGCTCGTGCACGCCGGCATCGTTGCGCGACGCCCCGGCGAGGAACCACTCGAGCAGGGCCGTCAGTTCCTTCGCGGCCGGTGCCCCGGCTGCCGCGGGCGCCTCGCCCGTCGCCAGTGCAGGCAGGAACAGGAAAAGTACCAGGGCCAGTCGTTTCATGGATCGCTCCGGGGCAATGCCGCAGGACAGCGATCCTACGACATCCGGCGCCGGACGTAGCGATGTCGGCGCGCTCCCACGGCCCGTCGGGAATTGGCCCGCTGTCGCCCGGAAACCCCGGCGGGCGATTTAAGAGGCATGGCAGGCCACCGCGAAAAACCATGAAACGCACACCGCTGTATCGCGCACCCCTCGCCGGGCTCATGAGCCTCGCGATCCTCGCATCGCCCCTCCCGCCTTCGGCGCTCGCCGACCCGCCCTCGCGTCCCGACAAGCCGGACGAGAAGAAGCCGCCGGGCGAGAAGGACAAGTCCCAGCCGAAGAAGCAGGCGAAGCGCGTCTCCCGCGAGCAGCAGGAGGAGCGGATCCGGCGGCAGCAGGCGCAGCTGCAGGTTTACCGGCAGAACATCGCGCTGCGGGAAAAAGTCGCCGAGCGCGACGAGCAGATCCTGCGGCAGCAGAAACGGATCGCCCACCTGCGCTTCCAGCAGGCCTACCGGCAGCGGCTGCAGCAGCAGCGCACCGCCCTCGTGAGCGCCCGCTACGACTACTACGAAGACCCGTTCTTCTACACCGGCCCGAGCTACCGCTATCGCCGCGACGGCCGTTACTACATGACCAACGAGATCGGCATGGAGGCGCTGAAGCAGGCGCTGAACCAGGGCTACAAGGAGGGCGTGCGCGCCGGGCGTGCCGACCGCGAGGACGAGTGGCGCTTCGACCCGCGTTCCTCGTTCGCCTACCAGGACGCGTACTACGGCTATGACGGGCGCCACCTCGAGCAGGACGAGTACCAGCACTATTTTCGCGAAGGGTTCGAGCGCGGCTACGAGGACGGCTACTACGGCCGGCGGAAGTACGGCTCCGGCGGCGACGACGACGACGAGTGGTGGATCGCGGCCGGCGTGGTCGCGGCGGTGCTGGCTTACCAGGCCCTCGACGACTGAGCGGCCTTCAGGGCGCGATTCGCCGCGCGCGGATCGCCTTGCCGGAGATCGTCCCGGAGAGCGTCGCGACCGCGTCCGGCGTCCGGTCGTTCCAGGCGATCGCGAGCGTGCCGATCTGGCTGCCGCCCTTCACGAGCTTGACGTTCGCGGAGACGGCGCCGGTCGCGAGGTTCCGCGTCATCGTGCCCGAGACCACGATGTCCGTGACCCACTTGAGGCTCTTGAGCGTGAAGCTCTGCCCCGTCGAGGTGGCGCGCCAGGTGAACTTGCCGGCGCGGAGCCCCGCGCCGACGTTCGCATAGGAGGTCCCGTAGCGGGCAAGGACGTCGCCGACGGTCTCGAGGGCGGCCGCCGCGTAGCGCAATTCCGCGGCGCCGCCGGCATTGCCGGACGTCGCGGTCGCCGGCACGAGCTGCGTCGACTGGGTCGCGAACCGCGGCACGGTCCGCAGCGGCCGCACGGCCGGGATGCAGGTCGTGTCGCCGGGCGCGAGGTTCCGGATGAAGTTCTGGACGATCTTCGACGCGCAGTTCGCCTCGTCGACGCCCGCCGGTCCGACGTTGCCCCCGAGGTGGCTGAACGCCGTGATGTGCGTCAGGTTCGGGATCACGAGGTGCACGACGTCCGGGAACTGCGCCGCCGCCTGCGTCGCGTCGGCGACGGAAGTCACGGAGTCGAGGTCGCCGGAGAGCACGAGCGTCGGCACCGGCGGAAACACGGGGTTCGCCGGCAGCGCGTCGCCCTGCGCATACCCAGCGGGCGGCCCGGGCCAGTCGAGGCACTGGTCGAGCGGCGTGATGTAGAGGCCCGATGCGATGCCCTCGTCGAAGCTGAAGGGCGCGAAGAGGTTCGGCCGGGAGGCGCGTGCCTGCGCAAGCGCGGCCGCGTAGGTCGTCCGCCGCTGTGCCGGCGACTGCGACAGCGGGTACAGCAGCGGGTATTCCGCGCAGACGACCGAGGCGTAGAGTCCCGCGCTGAAGCTGGACGCGCTCGGCACGCCCCAGTCGGTGTCGACTTCCGCGGCGAGGCGCAGGAGGGGCAGCTTGTCGCCGCGGTCCTGCCAGGCGCGCACCGCGGCATCGAGGTCGCGGTACATCACGGGGTAGTTGCCGGCGTTGAAGACGATTTCCATCAGCCTCGGGATGTCGAGCCGGGTCGGGATGCGGTCGCCCCACATGTCCGGCGCCTTGCCCGACAGCGGCGTCGTGCGCAGCGCCGCGGCGAGCGCGGCCAGCCGGCTTCCCGGCGAGCCGCCGAGCGCGCTGCAGGACGGCGAACGCGCACAGGCGAGTCCGAAGCCGTCGACCGCGGCCTTCCAGTCGGTCGGGAACCAGGCATCGGGGGGACGCACGGGATAGGCGCTGTCCAGGATGACGCTGCGCAGCCGGTGGGGAAAGCGTGCGGCGAAGGTCTGCGCGAAGTAGGTGCCGTAGCTGTCGCCGTAGAGGTCGACGCGGTCGAGCGCGAGCGCGTCGAGGACCGCCGCGAGGTCGGCGGCCGCGAGCGCCGTGCCGTAGTACCAGGCCTTGACGCCGAGCTGCGCGGCGCAGGCCGCGATCGCGGAGGCGGAATCGTCCGCCTGCAGCGCGCTGCAGTTCACGGGCGCGGAGCGCCCGGTCCCGCGCTTGTCGAAGATCAGGACGTCGCGGCGGTCACGCAGCGGCGCGAACAGGCCGAGGAAGGCCTCGCGCGTGCCCGTCGACGGATAGCCGGGGCCACCCTCGTGCGGGACGATCGTCCCGAGCGACGGCTGCGATGCATTGCTGCGCGGATAGAACTCGAAGCCGACCTTGATCGTACCGGCCGAGCCGTTGACCGGGTCGAGGGCGCGGGTGACGGTGCCGCAGTAGCCGACGTAGGTGGTGTTGCAGAGCTTGAGCTTCAGCGTGCCGACCGTGATTTCGGCCGGCGGCGCCGCGCCCGCAGCAGTCGCGAGCAGCAGCCCCGCGAGGGCTGCCGCGAGTCTTGCGCGCTTCTCCACGGACGCGGATCCCCATGTGCCGCCGGTGGCACATCATTGTTGTCGTCGCAGCATACGTCAGTCGCCGGCCGGGGGCCGGCGATCTGACATAAGGGGTCGCGTCAGGCCCGCTTGAACAGCCGCAGGATGAAGATCAGCACGATCGCGCCGATCGTCGCGACGATGATCGAGCCGATCAGGCCGCCGCCCGCGGAGGCGCCGAACTTCGTGAACAGCCAGCCGCCGATGAGGGCGCCGAGGATTCCGACCACCATGTCGCCGACGAGCCCGAAGCCGCCGCCCTTCATGATCACGCCCGCGAGCCAGCCAGCGATGATGCCGATGATGATGAACCAGAGGAACTCCATGGCCTTCTCCCCAATGAGCCGGATGGAGGCCCGACTATAGGCTCCTCCCCACCGCGTGGCTAATTTGGGGCCTCAGGGGGCGGACCGGGCCTCCCCGGCCGCGAGCAGGCGCTCCACTTCGTCGCGGATGCTTGCGTGGTAGCCAGGCTTCGCCTTCGCATAGATCCTGCGGGCCATCTCGAGCCCCTCGGGCGTCCGGGCGAGGTCGGTGAAGAGCGTCGCGACGAGCCGCCAGCGGCCCGTCTGCGTGAGGTAGGCCTCGAGGTCCGGGTAGGCGGGCTCGTACTGCGCACGGATCACGAGCTGCAGCCAGGACAGCGCGATCTCCGCGTTGCCGCCCGCCCCCAGGTGGAACGTCGAGCGCAGGTCCTCGAGCTTCGCGTCGGGAAGGTCCGCAGGCTGCTCGTCGAGGAAGCGTGTCCACTCCATCGGCACCCAGTCCGCGGCAGGGAGGTCGGCCGTCGCGAGCCTGCCTTCGCGCCAGTCGACCGCCGCGCGGTCGAGCGCGTCG